>CAMKYP010000156.1 GCA_946477505.1 uncultured Dechloromonas sp.
CTCCCAAGTCGCATCATCGCCCGGGAGTGCATTGCGATCCTGACCGCGCCGCTGCTCTCCCACTTCCTGGACAGGGTTCAGACCATAGACGACGCACGCTGCCGAGAATTGGCTGAGAGCCTGCACGCTGATTGCGAAGGCCTGACTCCGGTGATCTGGGACAACCGCCTGAATGCGACCGAAGCAACCGCTTTGTGGCAAGCGCTCATGCACAAGCAGTCAATATACCTTGGCGATATTCTGCGCGATGGCGCCGATCGTGAACGTCGTCTGCCCGTCGTGCCCCTGCTTGTCGAGCGAGGCAGCGACTACTTTCTGTTACCGGCCGCAGATTTCAGGCTGCAGGCCGGTGACCAGCTGTTGTTTGCCAGCCCTCTGGCAGCCCAACGCAATCTGGAACTGACCCTGCGCAACGCCAATGAACTGGAGTATGTCCTGAGCGGCCGGGAGCATTCCGGGAGCCTGCTCGGCAAACTGCTGGCCGCGCGCTGACGGTCCTTACTTTCCACGATAACGCACGATCAGGTCGCGGCGGTTGTGGGCACCGGTCTTGATGAAAATCTGTTCGATGTGGCTACGTACCGTCCAGAATGAAATACCCATCTCGCGGGCGATTTCCTTGTCGGTTTTGGCAGCCAGTATCCTTTGGGCAATCTCGCGTTCCCGCTGCGACAGCAGGGACATGAAATCCTGTCCTTCGGCCATCGGCAATACTGGCTCGGCGTGGGATAGCGCATGAGTACGAAGAAGCTTGGTCAGACGCCAGATGAACTCTTCGGGGGAGAAGGGCTTGTTGATGAAATCGTCCGCACCGCTTTTCAAAGCCAGAAGCCGCCGCGGCAGATCATCGTAGCCCGACATGACGAGGATGGGCTGCAGGCCGTCCAGATGGTGTTCGCGAACGTCCCGCACCATGCTGATTCCGCTCTGAATCCCCTCCAGAACGACATCGACGATGAGCAGTTGATATTTTCCCCGGCGATAAAGGGCCAAACCGGCCTTGACGCTGGTGCACACATCGACCTTGAGGCCGAGCGCACGGCACAAATGCACCACGTAGCTGGCATGCGACTCCGAGTCCTCGAGCAAGAGAACCTGGCCACTGAAATGCGCCTGCTTACGGTCCGCCACATAAGCGGCGATAAAGTCGCCCAATGCCCCCGGGTCGCGCCGCAGAAAGACCTCTGTTGCCCCGGCACGCATCGCCACGTTGGCCAGCGCACGGTCTTCGTTTCCCGTGACAAAAGCGACGGGCAGCATGGCCGTCTCGATCGATAAGCGAACCGCCTCGATCAACTGGAGACTGTCGCCGTCGGCCAGCTCATTGGCCACGATCATCAGTGCATAGTCATCATCCAGCATGCGCAGAGCCGCGGCTTCCCCGGAGCAGGAAACACAACCAAGCCCGTGTTGGGCGGCCAACTGCTGAACGATCGCCAGTTGGGTTGGTGAGGGCTCTACACACAGCAATTTTTGCATCTGAGGCGGCATAAACAGCACGTCCGGTTGTTTGTGTTGATTTTATCAATTTATTTAATCGCTCCTACCCCTAACTTTAGGGATAGACCCAAGCTGCCAATCATTAACATCTGACTCAAGATCTTGCGCCAGCCCCGAATGAACGACCGAATGAAACATGTCCTTTCATCGCTCCACAGAGCCCGTCTGAACCTGGAAAAAAATTCCGCTTCCAGGCCGGACGTGCACTTGGTCGTTCACGATCTGATGCGCGATCTGATCGAGGCCATGGGACTCACGCAAAGCTGGGAAACGACACCCCTGTCCACCGACGAAATCTGGGAGCGGGACTGGCTGTACGACCTGGTCGAAGGACTGACCGACACCTGCTTCAAACTCAGCGAATCCCCTCCTGACGAAGTGACCATGGCTTTACGCACGCGTCTGGAGCGTGCCATTGAAGGGGGGCAACGCCCCTCGCCTCCGATGCACGCCTGAGCCGGATCACGCAACCGTTCCCTGACGCCGAGTACCGGCTTCATACCAGAGTCTACGGTGCTGGCGTCATTATTTGAAGAATTCTTCAATCTTCCTCAGCAACGCCTTGCCGGCGTATTGGCAAAGCGGCACCGGCTTC
Source organism: uncultured Dechloromonas sp. (assembly GCA_946477505.1). Taxonomy (GTDB): domain Bacteria; phylum Pseudomonadota; class Gammaproteobacteria; order Burkholderiales; family Rhodocyclaceae; genus Azonexus. Next base: position 2,096 of record CAMKYP010000156.1, read on the forward strand.
GCATCCTGCGGAACACTGACGGTGTGATCGAGTAATGGCGCCCCCTAGCACAACGCTCGCGGGCCGCAGGCCGGCCAACAGCACACCCACGACGCCACATTCCAACTTTGTATCGTTTTGTTTCGCTATTCCGCAAGGCTCAACCTTTAATGCGGCATGACGTTAATAGAGACGTGACAGGCAGATTTTCCGGGGTACCCAACACACAGGAGCGGCATCATGACCTACTGCAGCCAACTGGATATCGAATCGCTCGCGGCAACGGCCAGCCGGGCGGCCGCCTACATCGACGACTGCGACAGCGGAGCCCGCGAGGTGCGCCTCGACCCTAACTACTACCAGGCATGCAGCACTGTGCTGATACAGATTTTCAAGGTCTGCGATGCCCAACACGACTTTCCCATGCTGCTCGAACACTCTGCAGCAGCACGCGAAGTCGACCAAGCACTGCGCATCGAACAGCAGATCAACAGCGACCGCGCCGCTCATTGTCCTGAGCTTGAGGCCATTCTTCGGCGCAACCCGCGCTGACTCGGACTCCGCCCTTCGGACCCTCCCGCAACCGGATGACCGGCCGCACTCGCTTTTCATGCAGCCGCGACTCAAGAGGCACTAAAATGGCAACATTGCCAACGACCGACACACCATGCCCTACGCCCAACCCGGTTTCGAAACCAAAATCTGCCCCCCGGGGCAACTCGCCGCACGTGCAGCCCAACTCACCCGTCCACTGGTGTTCACCAACGGCTGCTTCGACATCCTGCACCGCGGCCACGTCACCTATCTGGCCCAGGCAGCGGCCCTCGGCGCCACCATGGTCGTCGCGCTGAATACCGACGCATCGGTGAAACGACTGGGCAAGGGCGATGACCGCCCGGTCAATGCCCTGGAAGACCGGCTCGCCGTCATGGCTTCGCTCGGCTGCGTCTCGCTGGTCACCTGGTTCGATGAAGACACGCCGCTCCAACGCATCTTGGAATGCCGGCCGGAAATTCTGGTCAAGGGCGGCGACTGGCCGGTCGACAAGATTGTCGGCTGCCAGGAGGTTCGTGGCTGGGGTGGCAGCGTTCATTCGATCCCCTTCATCCACCAGAAATCGACAACGGCGTTGCTGGAAAAAATCCGGCGACTCTGAACCAGAAGAGCATGCCGATGTACTCCAGGGAAACCGAGAGCCTGAGCGAGCGGGAGCAGCAAACCCGCTTGCGGGCTGCGGCTTTTTTTGTCATCGGCTTGCCCATCATCGGCTACGGGGTCGGTACCGGTATTGCGGAATACAGTCCGGCGCTCATGATACTGGGCACTTTGAGCGCGCTGGCCGTGACCATCGGCGCCTTCATGCTCTGGCAAAAACGGGGGGGTTACCGGGCTATTCGCCCCGGCATCGCCTGCCATACCGCCTTGACCCTCTATCTGGTCACTTTTTCGGGCACTGAACATGCACGCAGCTTGTGGTTTCTGACCGTGCCGCTCACCTCGATCATGCTGCTGCCGCCGCGCGAAGGGACTGCCTGGTCGGTCGGCGCGATTGCCATCGCCTGCGCCCTGATGTTTCAGGCAGGCAGTCTGGAGGGAGCCCAAGCCTACTCGTCGGTTTTCATTGTCCGCTACACCATCCTGGCATTGATGACCACCGGCGTGCTGTGCTGGTCGGAGGTTCTGCTCGAACGCTACCAGATTCAGTTGCAGAACCAGAACAATGCGCTCAAGGCCGAACGCGACCATCTAGAGAAAGAAATTGTCCAGCGTGCGGCACTGGAGGAAGAGTTGCGCTATCTGGCGACTACCGATTCGCTGACCGGCCTCCTCAATCGTCGCGCCTTCATGGCCGCGCTGGCTGGCGAACTGACCCGCAGCCATCGCCTGAACAGTCCGCTGACGGTGCTCATGATCGACATCGACCACTTCAAGCAGATCAACGACAGCCTAGGACACCCGGCTGGCGATGCGGTACTCGTCCATCTATCGAACCTGCTGCAAGAACAGTTGCGCAGCATCGACAAACTGGGGCGCATCGGCGGCGAAGAGTTTGCCATCATGCTGGTCGATACACCGCCCGATGCTGCCGAGATCGTGGTCGGACGGCTGCTCGATGCCATCCGCACCCGACCGGCGGAGCATCCGGAAAGCCATCGCCCGATCCCCTTCACGGCCAGCATCGGCTGTACGCAGCGCCACCCGGACGACGACGAACTGACCTCCCTGAGCCGTGCCGACCGGGCGCTCTACGCCGCCAAGCAAGACGGCCGCAACCGCAGCCACTGGATCTGAGCGCCAGCCACGGCTGGCACCCGGCTTTTACAGAACGACCTGCGTACCCAGTTCGACGACGCGGTTGCTCGGAATGTTGAAGAAGGCCGTCGCCGAACCGCCATTGCGGAACATCGCAATGAACAGTTTTTCGCGCCAGAAGGCCATTTCGGAACCGAGGCGGGGAATCAGTGTCTCGCGACCGATGAAGTACGAGGTTTCCAGGGAGCTGAACTCCAGCCCCGAATCGGCACACATACCCATGGCCAGCGGGATATCCGGCTCATCCTTGAAACCGTACTGGACGATGACACTCCAGAAATTCTCCTTGAGCTGATGCACCTCGACCCGGTCGATATCCGGTACATAGGGCACATCGAAGAACTGCACCGACACCAGCACGACGCGCTCATGCAGCACCTTGTTGTGCATCAGGTTATGCAGCAGCGCATGCGGCACGCCTTTCGGATCGGCATTGAGGAACACCGAGGTGCCGGCCACCCGTGTCGGCATCGACGAAGCCAGCGACTCGATAAACATCGACAATTCGAGACGCTCGCCCTTCAGGCGGTCGGAGAGCAACTGGCGGCCGCGCTTCCAGGTCGTCATCAGGATGAAGACCGCCATCCCGGCAACCAACGGGAACCAGCCGCCATCGGGAATCTTCAGAATGTTGGCGGTCAGGAAGACCAGTTCGACTGCGAGGAAGCAGGCAAACAGCAAGCCGGCCCGGATCCATCCCCAGCCCCATACCTTGGCGGCGACGACCGTGGCCAGGATGGAAGTGATTACCATGTCGCCGGTCACCGCAATGCCGTAGGCGGCAGCAAGGTTGTTCGACGATTTGAAACCGAGCACCAGGATCATCACCGCGATCATCAAGCCCCAGTTGACCGCCGGCAGGTAGATCTGCCCCTGCTCCTTTTCGTTGGTGTGCTGCACTTCCATGCGCGGCACGAACCCAAGCTGCATGGCCTGGCGGGTCACCGAGAAGGCACCGGAAATCACCGCCTGCGAGGCAATCACCGTGGCCAGGGTAGCCAGCCCGATCAAGGGATAAAGCGACCACTCCGGAGCCGACCGGAAGAAGGAATTGTCGGCCACCGCCGGGTCGGCCAGAATGGCGGCTCCCTGGCCAAAGTAGTTGAGCACCAGCGCCGGCAACACGAAGGCGAACCAGGCCCGTGAAATCGGCTTGCGGCCAAAGTGCCCCATGTCGGCGTACAAGGCCTCGGCCCCGGTCACCGCCAGCACGACGTTACCCATGGCAACCAGCGACATGGCCTTGTTGGCGAGCAAGAACTCGTAACCGTGGAGCGGATTCAGCGCCGCCAGGATTTCCGGATGACCAACGATATTGTGGATGCCAAGCAGGGCCAGCACGGAAAACCAGATCAGCATGACTGGCCCGAAGAAGGCGCCGACCACGGCGGTACCGCTTTTCTGCACGAAGAACAACCCGAACAGCACGACGATGGTGATCGGAATGATGAAAGGATGCAGCGCCGGGGCACCGACCTCCAGCCCTTCGACAGCCGACAGCACCGAAATGGCCGGCGTCACCATGCCATCGCCGTAGAACATCGCCGCACCGAGCACGCCGACGATCATGATCCACTTGGCGTGGTGCGGCTTGTCCTGAACGGTATGCAGCGCCAGCGCGATCAGCGCCATGATGCCGCCCTCGCCCCGGTTGTCGGCGCGCATGATGAACGTCACGTACTTGACCGAAACGACAATGATCAAGGCCCAGAAGAACAAGGACAGGCTGCCGTAGATATTGGCTTCGTTGACCGGGATCGGGTGATTGCCGGCAAAGACTTCCTTCACCGCGTAGAGTGGGCTGGTCCCGATGTCGCCATAGACGACGCCCAGGGCGGCCAAAGCCAGTGCGGCGAAACGCTTGCCGGTAATATCGTCGACCGCGTGTTGATTGCTCATGGAATACTGTTCCCTGACTATCTGGCGGCCTTCTGTCCGAGCCGCTCAAGCTACTAATTTCAAGACCCGGCGATACGCACGCCGACGCAGGCCGCGGCAGGCGTAGCGTACGCGCTCGTCAGCCTTACTCAGCCCCCCAGGGCGACCTTCAGCGACTGGACTTCCTCTTCGGACTCCTCGACGATTTCGGCCAGCGTCTCGGCATCGAACAAGGTATCGAGCATCGAGGTATCGACGGCGCCGTCGAGTTCCGGGTCGCGCCAGCAGGAAGTGCGGTTGGCAATCTTGTTGGCGACGTAGAGCACGTCCGACAAATTACCGACGGACTCGATCTCCCGATCGGTCTCGTGGTCGCGCACCGCCTCCAGCACCGGCTCCGGCGAGCCCAGCGCCGACAGCAGTGCATGACCGATGTTGTCGTGCCAGCCAACAAGCAGGCCGTGCAACTCGACCTTGTCGTTAACCAGCTCGGGAAAGTTGGCAGCGCGGGACATCAGGTAGAAGACGCCGAGATCGTGCACCAGCCCGGTGAACATTGCCTCGTCGCCATTAATCCTGGCCAGCTTGCGGGCCAGGACGCGACACAGTGCCGCGACATGCGAGGTGTGCTCCCACAGGCGCTGCGAAATTCCCTCGAACGGCTGCATCTGCTTGGACTTCAGCAACTGTTCCATGGCCACGGCAAAGGACACGGTGCGCACCGCCTCCATGCCGACCCGGACGATGGCGCTCTTCACATCGGCGATCTCGCGGCCGCTCGGGTTCAATGCCACCGAGTTGGCCATGCGGATGATCTTGGCGCTCATCAGCGGCTCGGCGCCGACCAGCTTCGCCAACTGCTCGATACTCAGGTTGGGGTCCTTGAGCGCGCTGCGCACCTGGAAGGTGATGTCGAGGAAGGTCGGGAAGGTAATCTCGGAACCCGACAGGTCGCGGGCGATGTCTTCGAGAACCTTGAAGGTGACGGCGTTGGTCATGGGATACCTTTGAACGGGTGTTCAGGCGAAGCCGGGAACCAAAACGCCCCCGGCTATCGTCGGGTCAGAACGGAATGTCGTCGCCCAGATCGTCGAACGAGGGCTTCGGCTTGTTCTTCGGCGGCGCCGGGGCGTAATCGGCCGGCTCGTCGTAGCCGCCACCGCCGCCACCTGCCGGTGCGCCCATGCCCTGGCGCGAACCGAGCATCTTCATGTCGTCGCAGCGGATTTCGGTGGTGTAGCGCTCCTGGCCGTCCTTGTCTGTCCACTTGCGGGTACGCAGGCTGCCCTCGACGTAGACTTGGGAGCCCTTCTTCAGGTACTGGCTGCAAATCTCGGCCAGCTTGCCAAAAGCCGAGATGCGCACCCACTCGGTCATTTCCTTGCGCTCGCCGGTCTGCTTGTCCTTCCAGGTTTCGGTACAGGCGATGCTGAAATTGCAGATTGCCTCGCCGCTGGCGGTATAACGCGTTTCCGGATCGCGCCCCAGATTCCCAATGCCGATCCATTTATTAACCGATGCCATTGCCTGTATCTCCTAAACAGTGGGTGCCGCATCGGCCGGTTGGCGCCGCTGCGGGAAATTCATGGTATTCGCCACCGCCAGCCAGATCAGGACCAATCCGGTGCATGCGGCAAAAACAGCATTATCGCCGAAATGCTGCGCAATAGTTCCGCCCAGCGCGCCGCCGATGAAAAGCCCCATCGCCTGCGTCGTGTTGTATACGCCCAGTGCCGCACCCTTGGCGGCTGGCGGCGCGGTGCGCGAGACCAGGGAAGGCAAGGTGGCTTCCAGCACGTTGAAGGCGACGAAGAACAACAAAAGCCACAAGGCCAGCGCCCACAGGCTTTCGTGCATCAGGTACAGCCCGGCCTGGACGACGACCAGCAAGCCGACCGCGGCGATGAAGACCGGCCGCATCTTGTCCTTGCGCTCGGCGGCGATGATCGCCGGCACCATGATGACGAAGGACACCAGCACCGCCGGCAGATAGACCTTCCAGTGCGATGCGGCAGCGAGCCCGCCGTGATCAACCAGGGCGTGCGGCAGAACGACGAACATGGCCATCTGCACCATATGCAGCGTGA
>CAMKYP010000157.1 GCA_946477505.1 uncultured Dechloromonas sp.
CTCTTGCTGACGCCAGCCTTGCTCAATTGCTCGAGCAGGACCGCGACCGGCATTTTGAGTTCAACGGCAAATTGTGAAACTGTTGTTGCGGACATACTTTGCTACCTCCCGCTCACTCGAACCAGTGAGCCCGTGCCTTCAGAATGAGTTCCTTGGCACGCTCGTCGTCGATGCCGGTCATTTCCGTCAGTTCATCAACCGCCAGTTCCGCGAGGTCATCGCGGGTCTTGACGTCATGTTCGGCCAACTTCGCGGCCAGTTCCTTGGTCATGCCCTCAAGACCGATCAGGTCTTCGGAGACATTTTCCAGCTTTTCCTCGGTGGCGATCGCTTCGGTCAGCAGGACATTACGGGCGCGATTACGCAGCTCGTTGACGATTTCCTCGTCCAGACCGTCGATTTCCAACATTTCGGCCAGCGGCACATAGGCCACTTCCTCCAGGGTCGAGAAACCCTCTTCGATCAGCAGGTCGGCGAGCTCTTCGTCGATGTCCAACTTCTCCATGAAGGTGACGCGCGTTACCGCGTGCTCAGCCTCGGACTTCTTGGCCGATTCGTCCTGGGTCATCAGGTTGATGGTCCAGCCGGTCAGTTCGGAAGCCAAGCGAACGTTCTGACCGCTACGGCCGATGGCGATGGCGAGGTTGTCCTCATCGACCACCACGTCCATGGCATGCTTTTCCTCATCGACCACAATGGAGGACACTTCGGCCGGCGACAACGCGCCAATGACGAATTGCGCCGGATCGGCGGACCACAGCACGATGTCGATATTCTCGCCGCCGATCTCGTTACGCACGGCGGTCACGCGCGAACCGCGCAGACCGACGCAGGTGCCGATCGGATCGACGCGCGGGTCATTGGACTTGACAGCAATCTTGGCGCGCAGACCAGGATCGCGGGCGCAGGCCTTCAACTCCATCAGGCCATCGGAAATCTCCGGCACTTCGAGATCAAACAACTTGATGACGAACTCGGGTGCGGTACGCGACAAGATGATCTGCGGGCCGCGTGCATTGCGGTCGATACGCAGCAGATAGGCCTTGACGCGGTCGCCGATGCGCAGGTTTTCCTTGGGAATCATCTGGTCACGCGGCAGCAGGGCTTCGATCTTGCCAGCCTCGATGACGGCGTTACCGCGCTCCATGCGCTTGATGGTGCCGGAAACGATGTGCTCGCCGCGGCTCAGGAAGTCGGACAAAATCTGCTCGCGCTCGGCATCGCGGATTTTCTGCAGGATGACCTGCTTGGCCGCCTGGGCACCGATACGACCGAAGTCGATGGGTTCCAGAGGCTCCTCGAGAAAATCGCCGGCTTCGACGTCCGGATCGCCCTTTTGAGCCTCTGAGAGCGGAACCTGCAGGTATTCGTTGACATACTCGCTGTCGGCGACGACTTGCCAGCGACGGAAGGAATCATAGTTACCGGTATTGCGGTCGATCGAGACGCGTACTTCGGCCTCGTCATGGATACGCTTTTTTGTCGCGGAAGCCAGCGCCAACTCAAGGGCACCGAACACGATTTCCTTGGCGACGTTCTTTTCGCGGGCCAGTGCATCGACCAGCAGCAACATTTCACGGCTCATGGGCTAAAACCTCCTAGTCCTTCAGTCGAATCGGGGCACCAGACGTGCCTTCTCGATATTGGTAAATTCCAGTTCCACATCATCCTTTTCAAGACGCAAGCCAACCTTGCCGTCCTTGTGGCCGAGCAGCTCACCTTGAAAATTGCGGCGGCCGTTGTGCGGAATACGCAGCTTGATCTGGATATCCTGCCCGGCAAAGCGCTCGAAATCGGCTGCCTTCTTGACAACGCGGTCCATGCCCGGGGAAGAAACCTCGAGGCGGTCGAAATCGACGTTTTCAACCTCGAAAACACGCGTCAATTGATTCGAGACCTTGGCACAATCCTCGACATCAACACCGCTCTCCTTGGCCGGCGCATCAATGAAGACACGAATCGTGCGGCCGCGCGGCGACAGCTCGACATCGACGAGTTCATAACCAAGACCAACAACGGTCGTTTCCAGCAGCGCGTTTAAATCCATAGCCACAAATAAAAAATGGGCGAAACGCCCACCTTGAAAAAAAGATGCCCACCAAAAACGGCGGGAGAAACAAACCCGTGAATTATAACGAGTTTATTCCCCCCGGTAAATCAATTTAGGTGCTTTCCGCCCCCTTTTTCGAGGCTGGGACCGTCTTCCCGAGCTCACGCATCAGCGCCTTGACCTCATCCTCGGTCAACTCGTGCGAACGACCGCGCTTCAATTGCGGCGGCAGGATGAACGGGCCATAGCGCACACGGATGAGACGACTCACGGTACACCCCACCGCTTCGAACATGCGCCGCACCTCGCGATTGCGCCCCTCAAAGAGCGACACGCGATACCACTTGTTCGCGCCCTCGCCACCAGCATCAACCAGACTGGCAAAATTGGCCGGACCATCTTCCAGCTCGACCCCGGCAAGGAGTTCCTTCTGAGCCTCCAGGGTCAGCTCGCCCAGGACACGCACGGCATACTCGCGCACCAGTTCGGAGCTGGGGTGCATCAACCTGTTGGCCAATTCCCCCGAGGTCGTGAACAACAGCAAGCCCGAGGTATTGAAGTCGAGGCGGCCGACATTGATCCAGCGCCCCCCCCGCATGCGCGGCAACGCAGAAAAAACCGACGGCCGGCCATCCGGATCGTCGCGCGAGACGATTTCGCCTTCCGGCTTGTGATACATCAGGACACGCGGCGGCCGCGAACTGCCGGTAAAGCGGATGTTGATCAGCCGGCCGCCGACCTTGACCTTGTCGGTCGGCACCACGGACTGGCCGATTGTTGCGACCACGCCATTGACGCTGACTCTGCCCGCCGCGATCCATTCTTCCATCTCGCGACGGGACCCCACGCCGGCCTCGGCCAGCACTTTTTGCAAGCGAACCGGCTTGGCCTCGGCCAGCGGGCGTCCATCGCGGGCAACCTGGCCGCGATGGGCACGGCCGCCGGTGTTGGGTGCCGGCTTGCGGCGCGGTGCCGGCTTGGTTTCGCCAGCGTCAAGCGGCGCGGCGCCACGCTGCGAACGTGCGATACCGCGGCGACCTGCCTCTGGCGGACGATCCGCAGCCGGATCGGAATTGGGTGAGGATTGACGGAATGGTGTGCGTTTGTTTTTCATTATTCCAGCTCCAGTGTCTGGCTGATTTGTTCGAGCGGCGGCAGTTCGCTGACGCTCCGAAGTCCAAGATCATCGAGAAATTGCTTGGTCGTGGCAAACAGGGCCGGCCGACCGGGCGTTTCGCGGTGACCAACCACGTCGATCCAGCCGCGCTCCTCGAGTGTCTTGATCACATTGGCGTTGACCGCGACGCCGCGGATTTCTTCAATATCGCCCCGGGTCACCGGTTGACGATAGGCGATGATGGCCAAGGTTTCCAGCACCGCCCGCGAATACTTGGGCGGACGCTCAGGATTGAGGCGCTCGATATAGGGAAGGTATTCGGCCCGTGTCCTGAAACGCCAGCCGGAAGCGAGCTGAATCAATTCGACCGGCCGCTCGCCCCATTCCTCGCGCAGTTCGTCGAGCAGCTTGCGCAGCATGTCCGTCGACAGCTCCTCGTCGAACATACGCTTCATATCGTGCGGCGACATCGGCTCGCGCGCCGCGAGCAAGGCGGCTTCAAGCACCCGCTTGACCTGGCTCGGCTCCATCGCCTTCCTCCATGACTGCCTCCGGTTCACCCGAACTGAGATTGATATAGATCGGAGCAAACGCTTCGGTCTGCGTGATACGGATCATCTTCTCCCGCCCCAGCTCAAGCATGGCCAGGAAATGCACCACCAGTCCAGGCGCCCCCATTTCGGGATCGAACAGTGTCTCGAACTGCACGAAACCGCCTTTTTCCTGCAAGGTCCGCAAAATGATGCCCATATGCTCACGCACCGACAACTCTTCACGACCGATCTTGTGGTGCTTCTTCAATCCCGCCTGCCGCACGATGGCCATCCAGGCTTCCTTGAGGTCGTCAACCGAGACCTCTGGATGACGGATCAGCAGCGATTTTTCGACCAGCGTCTCGACCCAGAAGAACTCCCGCTCTGCCTGCGGCATTTCGTTCAGTTTCTGGCCGGCGAGCTTCATCTGCTCGTATTCCATCAGGCGACGAACCAGTTCGGCGCGCGGATCTTCCACCTCGTCACCTTCGGCCGCCTTGGGGCGCGGCAACAGCATGCGCGACTTGATCTCGATGAGCAACGCCGCCATCACCAGGTAATCGGCCGCCAGCTCCAGATTCTGTGCCCGCATCGCATCGACGTAATCGAGGTACTGGCGGGTCAGCGGCGCCATCGGAATGTCGAGGATGTCGATATTGGCGCGACGGATCATGTACAGCAGCAGATCCAGCGGACCCTCGAAGGCGTCGAGCATGATCGCCAATGCATCGGGCGGGATGTACAGATCGAGCGGCATCTGCTCCATCGCTTGCCCGTAAATCCGCGCCACCGGCTCGAACAGCCCGGTTTGCGCCGCCGGCTCAATCTCCGGCGTATCCAGTACGTCGCCCGCTACGGTCATATCAGGAGGCCGCCGCGCGGCCCTTTCCCCGGTAGTGGAGATGCAGGTTACGGAAATAGATGACCAGGCTCAAGGCCTGCCCAAAGATGAAGACCGGGTCGCTGCGATGAATGGCATAGACGGTCAGGACCAGTCCGCCAAAAATGCTGAAGTACCAGAAGGAAACCGGAATGACGACCTGCTTCGCCTTTTCGCTCGACCACCACTGAACGACAAAGCGCATCATGAACAGAGCCTGGCCGCCAAAGCCAATCCCGATCCAGATAAGGTCTTCCCACGAATAGCCGAACATCAGTGGTATTCCAGCCCCATGGCTTCACGCACGTCGCGCATGGTTTCGCGGGCCAGTTCACGGGCCTTTTCACAGCCGTCGGCAATGATGTTCTTGACCAGCGTCGGGTCATCCAGATACATCTGGGCGCGTTCGCGCATCGGAATCTGCTCTTTCAGGATACCGTCGATCACCGGCTGCTTGCACTCAATGCAGCCGATGCCGGCCGTCTTGCAACCCTGTTGCACCCACTCCTTGGTGCTGTCATCGGAGTACACCTGATGCAGCTGCCACACCGGGCAACGTGCCGGATCGCCCGGATCGGTGCGACGCACACGATTAGTATCGGTCGGCATGCTCTTGACCTTCTTGGCGACCGATTCTTCCGATTCGCGCATGGTGATGGTGTTGTGGTACGACTTGGACATCTTCTGTCCATCGAGCCCCGGCATCTTGGATTCCGGCGTCAACAGATAGCCCGGTTCGACCAGGATCATCTTGCCGGAGCCTTCGAGGTAGCCGAACAGCCGCTCACGGTCGAGTGCCGACAGGTGCTGGATTTCGTTGAGCAGCGCCTTGCCCTGCTCCAGCGCTTCCTTGTCGCCGTTCTGAACGAACCCGGTGCGCAACTCCTCGTACAGACGCGCCTTCTTGCTGCCCAACTTCTTGACCGCCTCGCGCGCCTTGTCCTCGAAACCCGGCTCGCGGCCGTACATGTGGTTGAAGCGGCGGGCCAGTTCGCGGGTGAATTCGACGTGCGGAATCTGGTCTTCGCCAACCGGTACCTTGTCGGCACGGTAGATCAGGATGTCGGCGCTCATCAGCAGCGGATAGCCAAGGAAGCCATAGGTGGTCAAATCCTTGCCAGCCAGCTTTTCCTGCTGATCCTTGTAGGTCGGCACGCGCTCCAGCCAGCCGAGCGGCGTCATCATCGACATCAGCAGGTGCAGTTCGGCATGCTCCGGCACCTTGGACTGGATGAACAGGGTTGCCTGATTGGGGTCGACGCCGGCCGCCAGCCAGTCGATGACCATATCCATCGACGATTTTTCGATCCCCTGCGGATTGTCGTACTGCGTCGTCAGGGCGTGCCAGTCGGCCACGAAAAACAGGCAGGGATATTCGTGCTGGAGCTTGACCCAGTTCTTGAGAACCCCGTGATAGTGACCGAGATGCAGGGCGCCCGTGGGGCGCATGCCGGAGAGAACACGTTCAGCGTACATAAGCGATTAATAAAGACCAAAGATGAATTCGATGACCCGGGCCGAGGTGATCACCAGCGGGTTCATGATGGCACCGAGAATACCGGTGAACAACAGGAGCAGCAAAATCGGGAAGCCCCAGCGTTCGAGCTGGGCGAACTTCCAGGCAAGTGCGTGTGGCAGCAGGCTGACCGCGATCCGCCCCCCGTCGAGCGGCGGCAGTGGCATGAGGTTGAGGACCATCAGGACGCAATTGACCATGATGCCGATCTTGCTCATTTCCGACAGCGGCAGTGTAAATTCCGAGGAAGGCATCAACCACGCCAGCTTGAGCATGAACGCCCAGCAGAAGGCCATGAACAGGTTGGCGCCGGGGCCGGCCGCGGCCACCCAGAACATGTCCTTCTTGGGATTGCGCAGACGGCCGAAATCGACGGGCACCGGCTTGGCATAGCCGAACAGGAAAGAACCGCCGGAAAATAGCAGGATGGCGATCGGGATGAGGATGGTTCCGACCGGATCGATATGGCGCAGGGGATTCAGGCTGATGCGCCCCATCTGCCAAGCGGTGGGATCACCGAAATGGCGTGCGGCATAGCCGTGCGCGGCCTCGTGCAGCGTGATCGCAAAGATCACCGGCAACGCGGAGATGGCCAGGGTCTGGATCAGGCTTTCCAGCATGCGTTCAGTCCAGTCCGAAAGGTGCGAGTGAGCCGCGCCCGGTACGGATCAGCTCGGGTGCCGAGCCGGTCAGGTCGACGACGGTGGTCGGCTCGGTGCCGCAAGGGCCGCCATCGAGGATCAATTCCAGTTGGTCTTCCAGCCGGTCCTGGATTTCCCAGCCTTCGGTGAGCGAAAACTCGTCGCCCGGCAACTGCAGCGTGGTCGTCAGCAGCGGCTCCCCCAACTCTTCAAGCAAAGCCAATGCAACCGGATGATCGGGAATGCGCAGGCCGATTGTCTTCCGCTTCGGATGCATGACCCGCCGCGGCAACTCCTTGCTGCCTTCAAGGATGAAAGTGTAGCTACCCGGCGTCGCCGCCTTGAGCAGGCGGTACTGGCTGTTGTCGACACGGGCGTAGGTGGCGATTTCGGACAGGTCACGCACCATCAGTGTCAGGTGATGGCGATCATCGATGCCGCGAATCAACCGGATACGATCCAGCGCGTCCTTGTCGCCCAAATGGCAACCGAGCGCATAGCAGGAATCGGTGGGCAGCGCGACAATGGCGCCTTCGCGAATGAACTGTGCAGCCTGCACCAGCAGTCGTTGCTGCGGCGAGTTGGGATGGATATTGACAACGCGTGCCATGCTCAGACCACCAAACGCCAGATCGGCTTCAAGTCTTCGGGCAACGGCGGCAGCTTGCCAAGATCGACATAGCTCTCCTCCGGCCCATGAAAATCGGAACCGCGCGAGGCATGGAACGCGTAGTGCCGCGCCAGACGGGCAAAATGCAGGACATGGTCCGGGGAATGGCTGCCGCAGGTCACCTCGATGCCGCGCCCGCCTGCATCCTTGAAATCATCCAGGAAGCGGCGCATTTCGGCACCGGACATTTTGTAGCGGCCCGGATGCGCGACAACCGCCACGCCGCCGGCACCGTTGATCCACCGGACAGCATTCTCCAGCGTCACCCACTGGTGATCGACATAGCCGGGCTTGCCCGGCGTCAGATAGTGCTGGAATACGCCCGGCACGTCGCGGGCGATGCCGATTGACACCAGGTAGCGGGCAAAGTGGGCACGCGAAATCAGGCTTGGATTGGTCACAAAACACAGGGCGCCCTCGTAGACGCCGGGAATGCCGATGGCTGCGAGTGCGTCACCCATGCGCTGGGCGCGTTCGACCCGCCCCTGCCGCAGGTCGTGCAAGCCATTGACCAGTTCCGGGTTGGCCGCATCGAAACCCAGTCCGACGATATGAATCGGGGTGCCACGCCATTCGATGGAAATTTCGACGCCATTGACAAACCGCATGCCGGCTTCCTCGGCGGTAGCCCTGGCCTCAACCAGACCGCCGATATCGTCATGGTCAGTCAGCGCCCACAGGTCGACACCATTGGCCGCCGCACGCCGGGCAACCACCTGAGGCGGCAGCAAACCGTCGGAGACGATGGAATGACAGTGGAAATCGAAATTGGCAGGTGTCACGGGCAAGCTTTTGAAAGCAAACGATGAGTTTATCACGAAGGCGGCACCACCCGGCTTCCCTTGTGCGGCGCAGCATGTTG
>CAMKYP010000158.1 GCA_946477505.1 uncultured Dechloromonas sp.
CTGCTATTGCATCGCAAGGCCGCGCCGGCAACCTTGACGTGTATCAACGGTATGCAAGCGCGACACGTCGCGCAAATCGACAGCACCCGGAATCAGACCGCCGGTCATCGCAACACGTGCGAGCTCGTTAACAGGGCTGGAACCATAAACGGTATACTTTTTCGATGACATCGAACGTGCAAAGCATTGCCGGCAATGAACCGGCCATCCCGGGTCGCTGGGCGACCGACGTGGAATCCCGGCTGGATTCAGGCGAAAAGGTCCAGGCCTGCCTGGAAACCGATCTGGACCATGATTTGAAATTCTCCGACGGCCTGATCGTCGTCACCGACCGCCGGCTGCTGGCCCGCGACGCGAACGGCGCGGGCTGGCGGGAATGGCCGCTGCAAGACGGACTGAAGCTCGATCACCACGACCACGCCGGCGTCGGCACGCTGGAATTGGTCGACGACAACGGACGCCTCGCCACCTGGCGCTATACGCTGGCGCGCAATCTGGCCGCCCTGCGCGTCATTGCCGAATTCAACCTGCACCGCGACAGCGTGGTATCCGGCCAGCCGGTCGCCCGCCCGGTCGAAGACTGCTGCCCGAAGTGCAAGACCCCGCTGCCACCGGGCGAGGACGAATGCCCGGTCTGCAACCGCGAATCGACCGTCTCTCCGTCGACCTGGACGCTGTTCCGCCTGTGGCGCTTCGCCCGGCCGTACCGCTGGCAGCTCTTCATGGGCTTTGCGCTGACCCTGGCCTCGACCGCCGCGACACTGGTCCCGCCCTACCTGACCATGCCCTTGATGGACAACGTGCTGATCCCCTTCCAGAACGGCAAGCCGATCGACTGGGAACTGGTCTCGATGTACCTTGGCGGCCTGCTTGGCGCCGCCATCCTAGCCTGGGTCCTGGGCTGGATACGCACCTACATCCTGTCGCTGGTTTCCGAACGCATCGGCCGCGACCTGCGCACGCAGACCTACGAGCACCTGCTCGGCCTGTCGCTGGAATACTTCGGCGGCAAACGCACCGGCGACCTGATGGCACGCATCGGCAACGAAACCGACCGCATCAACATCTTCCTGTCGCTCGACCTGCTCAACTTCGCCACCGACGTGCTGATGATCACGATGACCGCCGTCATCCTGTTCAGCATCAACCCGTGGCTGGCGCTGGTCACGCTGCTGCCGCTGCCGATCATCGGCTGGCTGATCCACTTCGTGCGCGAGAAGCTGCGCACCGGCTTCGAGAAGATCGACCGCGTGTGGGCCGAGGTGACCAACGTGCTGGCCGACACCATCCCCGGCATCCGCGTCGTCAAGGCCTTCGCCCAGGAAAAGCGCGAGGGCGACCGCTTCCGCGCCGCCAACGAGCACAACCTGCAGATGAACGACAAGCTGAACAAGACCTGGTCGCTGTTCACGCCAACCGTCACCCTGCTCACCGAAGTCGGCCTGCTCGTCGTCTGGGTATTCGGCATCTGGCAGATCGCCAAGGGTGATTCGACAGTCGGCGTGCTCACCGCCTTCCTCGCCTACATCGGCCGCTTCTATACCCGCCTCGACTCGATGAGCCGCATCGTCTCGGCCACCCAGCGCGCCGCGTCGAGCACCAAGCGCATCTTCGACATCCTCGACCACGTTTCCAGCGTGCCCGAACCGACCAAGCCGGTACATCTGTCCGGCGTCAAAGGCCAGATCGAGCTCAAGAAGGCCGGCTTCCGCTACGGCACGCGGGCCGTCACCAAGGACGTCGACCTCGTCATCCAGCCGGGCGAGATGATCGGCCTGGTCGGCCACTCCGGCTCGGGCAAATCGACGCTGGTCAACCTGATCTGCCGCTTCTACGACGTTTCCGAAGGCCAGGTGCTGATCGACGGCACCGACGTACGCTCGGTACCGGTCGCCGAATTCCGCCAGCACATCGGCCTGGTGCTGCAGGAGCCCTTCCTGTTCTTCGGCACCATCGCCGACAACATCGCCTACGGCAAGCCGAACGCGACGCGCCAGGAAATCATCGCCGCCGCCCGCGCCGCGCACGCCCACGAATTCATCCTGCGCCTGCCGCACGGCTACGACTCGCTGGTCGGCGAGCGCGGCCAGGGCCTGTCCGGCGGCGAACGCCAGCGCATTTCCATCGCCCGCGCCCTGCTCATCGATCCGCGCATCCTGATCCTCGACGAAGCGACCTCGGCGGTCGATACCGAGACCGAGAAGGAAATCCAGAAGGCGCTCGACAACTTGGTCAAGGGCCGTACCACCATCGCCATCGCCCACCGCCTGAGCACGCTGCGCAAGGCCGACCGCCTGGTCGTCATGGATCGCGGCAAGATCGTCGAAATCGGCAACCACGACCAGCTCATGGAAGCCGAAGGCCATTACCACAAGCTGTACATGGCGCAGGCCCGCAATGTCGATACCGAGGACACATTGCAGCGCGCCCCCGAACTCCCGAAAGCCCACGCGGAATAAGCCATGGCCAACGTCAATTTCCAACTGCACTGCGACAATTTCGGCCGCCTGGTCCTCACCGATGCCCACGGCATCCGCCACGAGGGCGTCACCCCGGTGCGCGCCTTCCCCATCGCGGCGCCCGACGAAGGCCTGTCGCTGATCAATTTCGAAGGCCACGAGGTCGGCTGGGTCGACGATGTCGCTGACCTGCCGCCGGGCATGCGCGAGATCGTCGAAGCCGACCTGCGCAGCCGCGAGTTCGTGCCGGAGATTGAGCGCATCCTCGATGTCTCGGGTTTCGCCTGTCCCAGTACCTGGCAGGTGCAGACCAATCGCGGCCAAGCCGAACTGGTTCTCAAGGGCGAGGAAGACATCCGCCGCCTGTCGCAGACGCGCCTGCTGATCGCCGACGCCAACGGCATCCAGTTCCTGGTCCGCGACCTGACGACGCTCGACAAGCACAGCCGCAAGCTGCTCGACCGTTTCCTGTAACCGCCTGTGCAGATATGTGACAAATTTGCACAGCGGTCAGCCGCAAACGGCGTGAAAGCGTTAATAATGTCGTAATAACCTCGTGATCATTGCCGGGCCTACCGGCCAAAGCAGAACACATGAAAAAAAGACAAGACATCGTTTTCAAGGACTCGATCTCGCTCAAGGGGCCGAGCATCTGGACCTACCCGCCATGCATCGAGACCTGGATCGACATCGGCGAACTCGAGGATTTTCCCTCCGACAAGATTCCCGGCCTCTACGAGCGCCTCGAATCCTGGCTGCCCGGGCTGATCGAACACCGCTGCAACTACGACGAGCGCGGCGGTTTCCTGCGCCGTCTCAAGGAAGGAACCTGGGCCGGCCACATCCTCGAGCACATCGTCCTCGAACTGATGACTGTCGCCGGCCTGCCCGACGGTTTCGGCCGCACCCGCGAGACAACGACGCGCGGCGTCTACAAGCTGGTGGTCAGCAATTTCCATGAGGAATGCACCCGTCTGGCGCTCGACATCGGCCGCGAACTGCTGCTCGCCGCCATCCACGACGACCCGTTCGATCTTGCCGAAGCCGTCAAGCCCTTGCGCCGCAAGGTCGATCGCAAATACCTCGGTCCCTCCACCGCCGCCATCGTCAATGCCGCCGAAGCACGCAAGATTCCGCACATCCGTCTGCTCGACGACGGCAACCTCGTCCAGCTCGGCTACGGCGCAGCGATGCGCCGCATCTGGACGGCCGAAACCGACCAGACGAGCGCCATCGCGGAAACCATTTCGCGCGACAAGGACCTGACCAAGGAACTGATTTCCTCGGTCGGCGTGCCGGTTCCCGAAGGCCGCGAGGTCGACGATGCCGACGATGCCGTCGATGCCGCCGAGGACATCGGCTACCCGGTCGTCGTCAAGCCGACCGACGGTAACCACGGACGCGGCGTGTTCATCGACCTGACCAGCGCCGACGATGTCCGCAAGGCTTACGCCATCGCTGTCGAGGAAGGCTCCGGCGTGCTCGTCGAGCGTTCCATCCAGGGCATCGAGCACCGCCTGCTGGTGATCGGCGGCAAGCTGATCGCCGCCAACCGCAGCGACCTGATCACGGTCACCGGCGACGGCAAGCAGACCGTCCAGGAACTGATCGACACGCAGATCAATACCGATCCGCGCCGAGGCGCCACCGAGTTGCACCCCCTGTCGATCATCCGCATCGACACCGCCGCGCAGATGGAGCTGGATCGCCAGAAGCTGACGGCAGACAGCGTTCCGGCCGCCGGCCGCGAGGTGCTGATCCAGCGCAACGCCAACCACGCCTTCGACTGTACTGACGAAGTCCACCCCGACACCGCCGCCATCGCCTCGCTGGCCGCCCGTGTCGTCGGCCTCGACATCGCCGGCATCGACCTCGTCTGCCAGGACGTATCCAAGCCGCTGGCCGCCCAGGGCGGCGCCATCGTCGAAGTGAACGCCGGCCCCAGCCTGCTCATGCACATCAAGCCCGGCGTCGGTAAACCACGCCCGGTCGGCCAGGCGATTGTCGACAACCTCTTCTCCGCCAGCCAGACCGGCCGCATCCCGCTGGTCGGCGTCTCCGGCACGCACGGCAAGACCGCCGTCGCCAAGCTGGTCGCCCACCTGCTCTACCTGTCCGGCGCGCATACCGGCCTGGCCTGCAGCGACGGCTTGTTCCAGAACCGCCGCCAGGTGCAGAAGACCGATGCCGCCAACTGGTCGGCCGGCCGCCGCCTGTTGCTGAATCGCGCCATCGAAGCCGCCGTCATCGAGAACGGCCCGGAGGTCATCCTCGGCCAGGGCCTGCCCTATGACCGCTGCTCGGTGGGCGTCATCACCAACATCGCTTCCGACGACGAAGACCTGTCGCGCTGGGACGTGCAACCCACCGGCGGCGAGTACTACACGACGCCGCGCTCCATCTACCGGACCCAGGTCGATGTCGTGCTGCCTTCCGGCTACGCCGTCCTCAACGCCGCCGATCCGCTGGTCGCCGACTTCGCCGAACTGTGCGACGGCGAGGTCATCTTCTTCACCGCCGACCCGTCCTGCCTGAAGCTGGCCGAGCACTTCGCCGCCGGGAAGCGAGGCGTGACAGTCGCCGACGGGCGCATCATCCTGCGCACCGGTGCCGACGAAACCCGCATCTGCCGCCTCGGCGACGTACCGCACATCGGCAAGGGCAAGAACCCGGAAGACATCGCCAATGTGCTGGCGGCCGTCGCCGCCGGCTGGGCCTTGGGCCTGACCCAGGAAGTCATCGCCACCGGCGTCAAGACCTACGGACTCGACCTGCCGGAACCGGAAGCCCTGCTGCCCATCCAGGCCAAGAAGCCGCTGCCGGCGGCCCTGAAGAAATAACAAGGAACATCGCGTCATGGACGTTTCCCGCATTCGTGCCCTGCGCGGCCCCAACCTGTGGAGCCGCCACACTGCCATCCAGGCCATCGCCAACTGCGAAGGCGCCGAAGTCGCCATCGCCGACCTGCCCGGCTTTGAAGTTCGCCTGCGCGAGCGCTTCCCGGAACTCGGCGACCTGATCCCCTCCGACCATCTCGACACCGTATCGATGGCCCATGCCCTCGAATTCTGCGCGCTGGGCCTGCAGGCCCAGGCCGGTTGCCCGGTCACCTTCAGCCGGACGACGCAGACCGTAGACCAAGGCGTCTATCAAGTCGTCGTCGAGTATTCGGAAGAGGATGTCGGCCGCCTGGCGTTTGAATACGCTGAAAAGCTCTGCCTGGCCGCGCTCAACGACACCCCTTTCGATCTCGATGGTGCGCTGAAGGAACTGCGCGATCTCGACGAGGACATCCGCCTCGGCCCGTCCACCGGCGCCATCGTCTCGGCTGCCGTCGCTCGCGGCATCCCCTTCCGCCGGCTGACGCAGGGCAGCCTCGTCCAGTTCGGCTGGGGCAGCAAGCAGAAGCGCATCCAGGCCGCCGAAACGAGCTTCACCAGCGCCATCGCCGAATCGATCGCCCAGGACAAGGAACTGACCAAGAACCTGCTGCACGCCTCCGGCGTCGCCGTCCCCTACGGGCGCCCGGTCGAGGACGAAGACGATGCCTGGGCAGCTGCCCAGGAGGTCGGCCTGCCGGTGGTCGTCAAGCCGCAGGACGGCAACCAGGGCAAGGGCATCTCGGTCAACCTGACCAGCGAGGAACAGGTACGCAAGGCTTACCGCGTCGCCATCGAGTTCCGCGACGACATCATGGTCGAAAAATACCTGCCGGGCCACGACTGGCGCCTGCTGGTCATCGGCGACAAGCTGATCGCCGCCGCCCGGCGCGATCCGCCGCTGGTCATCGGCGACGGTAAGCACACCGTTCGCGAACTGGTCGATATCGTGAATAGCGATCCGCGCCGCTCGGACGGCCACGCCACGTCGCTGACCAAGATCCGCTTCGACGAAATCGCCATCGCCCGCCTGGCCGAGCAGGGTTATACCGCCGAGACCATTCCGCAACGCGGTGCCCGCGTCATCCTGCGCAACAACGCCAACCTCTCCACCGGTGGCACGGCCACCGATGTCACCGACGACGTGCATCCCGACCTCGCCGCCGCAGCCGTCGCGGCAGCGCAGACCGTCGGCCTCGACATCGCCGGCATCGATGTCGTCTGCGACACCATCCTCAAGCCGCTGGAAGACCAGGGCGGCGGCATCGTCGAAGTCAACGCCGCCCCCGGCCTGCGCATGCACCTCGACCCGTCCTTCGGCAAGGGACGCGATGTCGGCAAGGCCATCGTCAACATGATGTTTCCGAACGGTGAAAATGCCCGCATTCCCATCGTCGCCATCGCCGGCACCAACGGCAAGACGACGACCAGCCGCCTGATCGGCCGCATCTTCGAAGCCAACGGCCAGCGCGTCGGCATGACCAGCACCGACGGGGTCTACATCGAGGGCCGGCAGATCGACAACGGCGACTGCTCCGGCCCGCGCAGTGCCCGCAACGTGCTGATGCATCCGGACGTCGACGCCGCGGTGTTCGAAACGGCGCGTGGCGGCGTGCTACGCGAAGGCCTCGGCTTCGACATGTGCGATGTCGCCGTGGTCACCAACATCGGCATCGGCGACCACCTTGGCCTCAACTACATCACCACGGTGGATGAGCTGGCCGTGGTCAAGCGCGTCATCGTCGAAAACGTGGCACCGCACGGCATGGCTGTCCTCAATGCAGCCGACCCGCAGGTCGCCCGGATGGCCGCCCATTGCCCGGGCAATATCATCTTCTTTGCCCGCGACAAGGCCAACCCGGTACTCGCCACCCATCGCGCCCAGAACAAGCGCGTCGTTTACGCCAACGACGAGGGCATCGTCTGCCAGGAAGGCCGCAAGAGTTATCGCATTCCGTTCTCCGCCATTCCGCTGACCCGCAACGGCAGCATCGGCTTTCAGGTCGAGAATGCCATGGCGGCCACGGCAACCGGCTGGGCGCTGGGCCTCGACTGGGCGGTGATCGAAAAGGCGCTGGCCGGCTTCGTCAGCGATGCCGCCACTGCGCCGGGGCGCTTCAATGTGTTCGATTACAAGGGAGCCACCCTGATCGCCGACTACGGACACAACCCGGATGCCATGCAGGCCCTGGTTCAGGCCGTCGAAGGCATGCCGGCCGTACGTCGTTCGGTGGTGATCAGCGGCGCCGGCGACCGGCGCGACGAGGACATCCGTCAGCAGACCGAGATTCTCGGCAATGCCTTCGATGATGCCATTCTTTATCAGGATGCCTGCCAGCGCGGCCGCGAGGACGGCGAGGTCATCGCCCTGTTGCGCGACGGCCTGAAGGGGGCCAAACGCACCAAACGCATCGACGAAATCAACGGGGAGTTCAATGCCATCGATCTGGCGCTGGAACGCCTGCAGCCGGGTGACCTCTGTCTGATCCTGATCGATCAGGTCGAGGAAGCACTGGCCCACATCACCCGGCGCATCGCCGAGACGCTCTGACGCTTCACTCCCGAAGACAAAAGCCCGGCTGCTGCCGGGCTTTTGTCTTCGGGCCTGGCGTTGCGTTTTGCCGCCTTTCCCAAAATCGTGTCAGGTCCGCCTGACCCGGGGTGCCTGGGGCATGCGCCCTTCGATGTGGCGGAAGGTGATGCGCCCCTTGCTCAAATCGTAGGGTGACAGCTCAAGCGTCACCTTGTCGCCGGCCAGGATGCGGATGTGATGTTTACGCATCTTGCCTGCCGTGTAGGCAACCAGCGTGTGACCATTTTCCAGCGTGACGAGAAAGCGGGAGTCGGGCATGACGTCCGAAACGACGCCTTGCATCTCAAGCAACTCTTCTTTGGCCATGGCGGCCTCCATTC
>CAMKYP010000159.1 GCA_946477505.1 uncultured Dechloromonas sp.
ACCCAGCGGCAGGCGGTTGGTGCGTTTGCGGGCGTCGGCGAAGCGCTCGGCGTCGCGGCCGAACATCTCGAAGTAGGCCAGCATGTGGTGGCCGAAGGTGACCGGCTGCGCCACCTGCAGGTGCGTGAAGCCCGGCATCGGGGTTGCCGCTTCCTTTTCGGCCAGATCGACCAGCGCGCTGCGGAAGGCCTTGAGCAGGACCTGGATGTCGTCGATCGAGTCGCGCAGATAGAGGCGGATGTCGGTGGCCACCTGGTCGTTCCGGGAGCGGCCGGTGTGCAGCCGTTTACCGGCATCGCCGACGAGGGCGGTCAGGCGCTTTTCGACGTTGAGGTGCACGTCTTCCAGGTCGATCGACCATTCCAGTTGGCCGGATTCGATTTCGGCGGAGACCTGCGCCATGCCGCGCTCGATGTCGGCAAGATCCTGGGCGCTGATGATGCCTTGCTTGGCCAGCATCTTGGCGTGCGCGAGCGAGCCGCGGATGTCCTGGCGCCACATGCGCTTGTCGAAGTCGACGGAAGCTGTGTAGCGCTTGACGAGGTCGGAAACCGGCTCGGAGAAGCGGCCGGCCCAAGTGTATTGATTGGCGTTGGAAGTCATGACTCTGATCTAGAATGGGGCAAATCGGCGACGAATTTCGAAGAAACCCGCACAAAGATGACAAGTATACGGCACTTTCCTGCCACGCACCCCTTGCCTGACTGGCGTAACTTCGGCGTGATGCTGCGCGTGCTGCTCGGTGTCAACGGCTTGGCGGGGCTGGCCGCTCTGGTTCAGGCAGCTGATATCAGCAAATGGCTGGATGCCTACCTGCAACTGGCCGCCGTGGTGGAGCCTCTGCTGTTGATTGAATTGGGCCTGCTCTCCCTGTTGCGCGACATGCTGTGGCGCCTTCCCCTGCGTCTCGGGCAGGCCTGCGTTGCCGGGCTGGCCGGCGGACTGGCTGCGGCCATGTTCCTGTATGCCCGCAGCCTGCTGCCGATCGACACCGGGGCGACATTGCGCGCCGTCCTGCTGGCCGTGGCCAGTGCGGTCCTGTTGCTCGCCTATTTCGAACTGCGCTCGCGGGCGCTCTCGCCGGCCCAGGCTGAGGCCCGGCTGGCGGCGCTGAATGCCCGCATCCGGCCGCACTTCCTGTTCAATTCGCTGAACGCGGTGCTGTCCTTGATCAGGGCGCGTCCCCAGCAAGCGGAGGAGGCCCTGGAATCGCTCTCCGACTTGTTCCGTGCCGCCATGCGCGATCCCGGTGAACTGGTCAGCCTGGCGGACGAAATCTCGCTGGGACGGCAGTATCTCGATCTGGAAAAACTTCGCTTGGGCGAACGTTTGTCCGTCGACTGGCAGGTGGGGGCGGTCGACATGAATATGCCGATTCCGCCCTTGATGTTGCAGCCCCTGCTTGAAAATGCGGTTTACCACGGTATCGAGCCCTCGCCGGAAGGGGGCGTGGTCAGTATTGCAATTGAGCAGAGGAACGACGTCTTGCGCATCGTCATCGCCAATCCGACCGCCAGTCAGCCCCAGCATGCCGCCGGCAACCGGATGGCATTGGCCAATATTCGCGAACGCCTGGTCCTGTATTACGATCTCGAAGCCCGTCTGGAAACCGAAGTCAGTGACCATCGCTACGAAGTTCGTATCACGCTGCCATGTCAAACGAAAAACCGCTGAGAATCCTCATCGTCGATGACGAGCCGCTGGCGCGCGATCGCTTGCGCGCGCTGCTCGGCGATCTTCTCGTTCAACTGCAGAGCTCCGTGGTAGGCGAGGCGGCCAACGGCCTCCTCGCGCTGGAGTTCCTGAGCGGCAACGCCGTGGATGTCGTCTTGGCCGATATCCGCATGCCGGGCATGGATGGCATCGAATTGGCGGCCCATCTCGGTCGCCTCGAAAAACCGCCGGCCGTGATATTCACGACAGCCTACGATAACTACGCGGTGCAAGCCTTCGACCTGAATGCCGTCGACTACCTGCTCAAGCCGGTACGCGCTCAGCGCCTGCTGGCCGCCTTGCAGAAAGTGCCGGCGCAGCACCCCGATCCTGCGCTGCTGGCCGGCATTGGCCGCGAAGTGCGGGGAAGCGGGCGGACCCACCTGTCCTGTCACGAACGGGGGCGGCTGTTGCTGGTTCCGGTCGGCGAGGTGCTGTATTTCAAGGCCGACCTCAAATACGTTACCGCCCGCACGGCGGAGCGCGAATACCTGCTCGACGAGGCGCTGACCCATCTTGAACACGAGTTCGCCGATCGCTTCATGCGCCTGCATCGTGCCGTCCTGGTTGCCAAAACTGCGTTGGCCGGTTTCGAGAAGGCGGCGGGCGACGATATCGAAGCCTACGGCTGGGCCTTGTTGCGCGGCGTTCCGGAAAAGCTCCCGGTCAGTCGCCGGCAGTGGGCGCCAGCCAAGGCGCTGATCAAGAATTCCTGAACAGTCTTCCGAAAGAGATAACGACGTGTCCCGTATCTGCCCCCATTGCAACCAAACCCGCAAGGCCGACGACAATGTGCCCGATTGGCAATGCCCGGCCTGCGGCAAAGCCTATGACAAAGCGGGCAGTCCCCTGCCGCCACAAGGTTTGCGCACCTACGGCCCTAACGTGCAGCCGGCAAGGCGCAGCGGAGCAGCTCGCTGGCTGCTGATCCTCGTCGCCTTGGGTGCGGCATTCTGGTTTGGACGGCCGCTGCTCATGCTGGGGGGGGCGCCGATTGCCGCGGTCTCGGCGGGCCAGCCCGAAGTCAGCCTCTATGCAACCGAGTGGTGCGGATACTGCAAATTGACCCGGGAGTTTTTTGCCGCCAACGGCATTCGCTATACCGAATACGACATCGAGAAGAGTTCCGAGGCACTCAAACAGCACCGCAAACTCGGCGGCAATGGCGTGCCGCTGATCGTGATCGGCGACGAAGTGATCAACGGCTGGAACGAAGGGGCGTTGCGCCAGTTGCTGCGGCCTTGGATCAACGGCTGAGCGAATTGCCCGGCGGCGTTGCGCCGCCTGCCGCCCGGCGGGCCAGCAGATCGGCCAGTGCGTTCCCGCGGCACGTGCCATGGCCCGGAATCCAGTTGGGTGCGGCATGTTGCAGCAAGGCATCGAGATTCGCGTCGGGGAACAGCCGGCCGAGTTGTTCGTCCCGGGCCGCACCCAGCTGTTTGGCCCGGACCAGGCAGACAACGGCATCTTGATTGTCCGAGAACAAGGCAAACGGCATGCCGGGGATGCACCGGGCGGCTTGCTGCAGGCCAAAGACGGCCGCCTGCAATTCCAGTTCGTTGCTGCCGGTCAGCGCAACGCTGCGCGTGAAGGTTTGCGCGGCTTCATCGCTCGTGCGATAGAGCGCGGCGCCCAGCCCGCCCTGGCGCAGACGGCTGGCGTCGGTGAACAGCAGCGCCTGGTTGGCAAAGCGTAGCGCCAGACGTGCCGGCAATGGCCCTGCGGACAGGTGGATGATGCGCTCGGGCTTCTTTTTTTTGCGTTTTGCCATGCCGCCTAGACTAGCCGGAAAGCCGCTCCGCCGCCAGAAAGGCGAAAGCCTCGTACCGGGGGGAGTACGAGGCTTTCTGGACGGCCTTGGGGGTCAGAGGAGGGAGGCCGTCATGGCTGATGTCTGTTCAGCACATGCGTCCAAGATAAGGTCAGGGCCGCACGGTTTCAAGTAACGGTTTGCAACAGTGCGTATCGCACTGTGCGCGTCTTGCCAGTATGCCTTCAGGGGACTGCCGCCTGGCAGTTGTCGCGACCGTTAGCCTTGGCATGGTACAAGGCTTGATCGCTGCGTCTGTAAATATCCTCCGGGGACATGTCGGCCTGCCAGGTTGCCAGGCCGATGCTGAGCGTGACCTTGCCCTTGGGGGCCGTGGCGTGCGGCCAGGCTGCCGCCGCGACGCGCTGGCAGAGGCTTTCTCCCAGTATTTGCGCGTCGTGCTGGGTGGTGTTGGGCAAAAGGATGGCGAACTCTTCACCGCCAATACGGGCGCAGAAATCGTTGGTACGCTGAGCGTGCAGTTCCAGTGCCCGGGCGATGTTCTGCAGACAGATATCTCCAGCCGGGTGGCCGTAATGGTCGTTGTATTTCTTGAAGTGGTCGACATCGATCAGGAGCAGTGCAAACGACGGGCCTCCCCGACTGGCGCGGGCGCTTTCTTCGGTGAGACGCTGGTCGAAATGCCGTCGGTTGCCCAGGCCGGTGAGCGGGTCGCGCAATGCCTGTGCGGCCAGAGTCCGGTTGGCTTCCTCAAGTTCCCGGGTGCGCTCGGCCACCCGGTGTTCCAGATCGCCGGTGTAGTCGAGCAGGCGCTTTTCCATGCGCAGGAATGCTTGCCCGAGGCGTCCGATTTCATCGTTTCCGGGGGCTATTGTCATGGCATGTTGGCTGCGCCCGTCCACCGCTTCGACATAGCTCAGCAGCGACATCAGCTCGGCGGTCATATTGCGCAGAACTTTCTGTAGCAGCAAGGCGGTGAGCAAGAGGGCCAGAAGGATGGCGCCGGCCATCAGCCAGCGGAGTTGCAACAGGGGTTGTTCGGCGTAGTCGAGATCGGTGAGTACCACCAGCACCCAGTCGAAATCGGGCATGTGGCGATAAATCGCCTCCTGTTGATGCTGCTTGGTATCGATGAACTTGATGCTGCCACAGCATCCGTCACCGTTCTGCGCCCGTTTTCTGCCGGCCAGATCGTCGAGGATGATCTGCTTGAGCGATTTGCCGGAGCGATGTTCCATCGGCTCATCGTCGTCGCCTCGGCGCTTGCCGGCAAAAACGATGTTGTCGGTTTTCCGGTCGATGATGAAAAAATCCTCCGAGTTGCTGCTCGAGGGGAGCGCAACGTCCAGATGATCGAGTTCCAGCAAAGGCGGAAGGCGGCGGCTGTCGAGATAGCGGACGCGCACCCGCTCGTTGCCCACGATCTCGGTCCACGTCATGCACCGTTGGTCGTTGCCTGAACGGATCTCACGATAAGGGTCTGCTTGCTGCAGGAAGTAGTCGTAGCCAAGCTCTATGATGGCGTTCCTGCAAGCGTCTTGCGAGTTGGTTCTGGCAGGCCCGCCGCGGGACAGGCAGACGCTGTTTGCGGAGTCACATTGCGCGGGCACACCTGCGGGCGAGGATGCCAGCACGGCGGCATCCCCCTGCAGATAGGCGCGAGCGCTGATGCTGATCATGTTCTGCAGCATGCTGTGCATGCCGTAGGCCGAAAACTCCATTTCCCGGTGCGCTATGGCATAGATGCTTTGCTCGATAAGAAAAAACGTGACAAAAGTTGCTGTCCCGCAACACAGCAGCAAGGTCAGTAAAACGCCGAAGAGGAGTTTTTTTTGATAGCTCAAGCGCCTGAACACGGCGAATGCCCCGGAGTTACTCGCTGCGCTTCATCAGGTAGGCCAGCATCTCCTGTTTCGGGAGGGGGCGGCTGAAGTAAAAACCCTGTCCGATGTCGCAATTGAGGTTGCGTGCCAGACGCCAGTCCTCAAAATCCTCGACGCCTTCAGCGACCGAGGTCAGCTCGAGCTCCTGAGAAATATTGATTGCCGCAGTCAGGATGGACAGCAATTTCTGGTCCTCCGTTACCGCATGCACAAAGGATCGGTCGATCTTGAGTTCGGTAAAGGGACATTTGGCCAATTGCTTCATCGACGAATAGCCGGTGCCATAGTCATCCATGGCGATGCCGAAGCCCTTGATGCGCAAGCGTGTCAGCGTGCTGAGACAGGCTTTGAGATTGGACATGACCGAGGTTTCGGTGACTTCGAAGGTGAGTTGTGCCGCGGGTATGTTCGTTTGCTCGAGCTGCGCGGTGATTTTGTCGACCAAGTCATGCTCGCTGAGCAGAGGGACGGGGAGGTTCATGCTGGCGCAGAATCCGGGGAGATAGATGCTCGCCTCCTTCAGGAAGTCCAGCGTGGTCGCAAGCTGGAAAAGGAAGTGCGGAAGCGCCAGCGGGCCGTTCTCGATATGCTCGAGAAAGGCGGCCGGCGGGACCATCCCGTGCTTGGGATGCTGCCAGCGGGCCAGGACTTCGGCCCCGACAATCTGATCATCAATCAGGGAAATTTTGGGTTGGTAGTAGGCAATGATCTCCCCCGATTGCATTGCGCTGGCGAACTCGTCGCTGAACAAGGGGGGGAGGGTGCCGTGCTGGCGGGATGTGAACTGGTGGCGGCTCGGGTCATATGGTTTGAGGGCGCGGTATAGGCAGTCGGAGGTGATGGGCTTGGTGATGCGGAGCGCGATAACTCAGCGGACAGAAGCGCGATAACGCGCAGTTGAATTTGTTTCAAGGGGCGCAAGGTAATTGCACAAAAGGCCGGGTAACACCGGCCCCTTGCATTATCGCGGGGTGAGGATCAGGAGCGCAAGGCGGTCGAGATTTCTTCAATCTCGCCTTCGAGGGCGCGGTGTTTTTCGAGCAGCGCGGCGCGTTGCGCTTCCAGTTCGGCGATGGTTTTGCGGCGCTCTTCCACAGTCGGCAAGTCCTCATTGCCCCAGCGATGGCCAACGCTCTCCTTCAGGCGTGCCATGAGGCGCTCATAGATGACTTCCGGGAAGAAGAAGCACATCGCCTCGCCGTAGTGCATCGGACTGAAAATGTCGTCCGGCAGATAAATGGGCGGCGTACTACCATCGTCGCGCTCGAAGGTGCTCCAAGGGCGTTGGTTGTGCGGATCATCGCCACGATAGTGCCGCAAAAGGCCAGCGGCGAGGCCAGGGAAATAGCTTTCGGCCCGTTTCTGGATGCCGGCTTTGAAGTAGCTACCCCAATCCTCAAGGCTGAGGGGCATGCTGCGCAGCTCCTGAATCAGCGAGCCGGTAACGTTGATCTGATGATTGATATCGGCCAGCTCTTCCTTGAGCTTGGAAAGCTGCCCGGTGATGGTGGAAAGGGCGGATTTCAGGGTTTTGGTGACTTCCATGATGGTTTCCTGTTAGTGAGTAATGGTTAGAACGTCAGCACGCCGTTGGCAAGCGTGACGGCTTCGGTGTAGGACAGCGCCGGGCAGGCTTCGCGGTACTCGGTCGCCAGCCGATGCAGCGCGAGCCGTTCCGGGTCGCACGTCAGGCCGAGCCCGGAAAACACCAGGCTAGCCTTGGGCGTGGCGATGGCTTCGGGCTCGCCGAAACACACGCCATCGTCGCGGGCGGCAAAGCTCGGGTTCTCCATGCCTTTGATGGCGGGCACCATCGCGCCCAGGAACCCGACATGCTTGAGGTAGTACGCGCCCGGCGTCGGGTTGTTGGCGGAAAACGGCTCCAAGAAGGAGGCCGAAACCTTGGCGTAGCGCTGCGCCTTGACCAGCGCCTCCAAGGCAGCGCCGACCAGCGCCAGCGCGTACAGCTTGCCGTCCTTGACCAGCAGCTTCTGCGCTTGCCCCATTTCCGGCTGATCGTCTTGCGGGTGGCCGAGCACCAGCGGCGCGGGCCGGCGCTGCGGATCGAAGGCAGCGGCCATCTTTTGCAGGTCGCCTTCGCTGAAGGTCATCTGCTTGCCGTTCATGGCCGTGAACGTGCCGGTGCGGAAGATTTGGAAGAGTTTCGGAGTCATTGTGCCGGCCTCAGTTCTCGCGCTTCCAGCGCTCATGCTCGGCGGCGCGCTGTGCCTCGATTTCGGCATCGCGCTGTTCGCGCAGCTTGATCCGCACGGTACGCAGGATGTGATACGCCCATTGGATGCTGATCCCGTATTCATGCACGATCTGCGGAATGGTCAGCTCGTTGCGGGCGTGGCGTTCGTAGATTTCCAGGTCGCGCTCGGAGGTCTTCGCCTTGGTGTTTTGCGGGAAATACACGTTTTGCCCAGCGTACTGATTGCGTATCTCTTCCATCACGTTCAGCGAAATGTCCTCGGCGCGCTTGGTGTCGATGCCATCGCCCATCAGTTGATGTCCCAGCACCGCCGCCAGATGCGCAGTCAGTTCGTTGCCGTTGATCGTGATCTTGCGGCGGTCCTGCCAGAATTCCTTCGGTCGCTCCATTGCTTGCTCCTATGCCCATTTACTAAATCCAATTACGCTCCGGCCATGCCGCCCGGCTCGTATGCTGTTTGTGCAGGGCGTCGTCGGCTGCTACCACTTTCCTTCGTTTGGGGCTGCTTTGATTTCCGCCGTGCTTCCTTCACCGCCGCTCGGCGGTTAGAAACGCGCTTTCCAGGGACGGGGCGCGTTTCTTTTTTTGCCTTGGGCAATCATCGGCGGGAAGCCTTCAAGCGCTCTACATAACCGGCTTTAAAA
>CAMKYP010000160.1 GCA_946477505.1 uncultured Dechloromonas sp.
CAGCAGATAGACGATGCTCGAAATGGCGGCAAAGTTCAGCGCAAAGAAGAAGACGCTGGTTTCGGTCGAAATCTTGTGGGCGTTGCTGAGCGGACTGCCTGCCAGGTAGTAATCGAAAAAGCCGGAGAGCGCGGTCAGGAATATGTAGGCGATGAACCAGGCGATCGATTCGCGGGGGCCGCAGAACAGCACGGCGCCGATCGGTGCGAGCAGCCCCCACAGGCTGGTGCCGCTGGCGGAAATGAAGTTGCCGATGCTCCATTGCACGACAAAAGGGGCGAACAGAAAGAGCGACAACTGGGTGACCCGGAACCACTCGAAATTGCCGCTGCGCAGGAAGTAGAGCAGGTTGGCCACGAGCAGCAGCTGGAACATGAACGGCGCCGTGGCCGAGAACTGCGGCCCCATCTGCCCATAGAGGAAGAGCCAGAGCATCGAGCCGGTACAGAAGAGGCCGGTGGCGAATACCAGCAGCGACTTCTTCAGGCGCATCTCCGCATCGTCGGTCGGCAGGATGCCACCGGCACGCAGAGAGATGAAATGGGGGCTGGAACTCACGACAAGACCGATCAGTCTGACTTATAACTTTGGGATAACCAGTTTGGCAGTCGGGGTGACGCAGGTCAATAAGCGAGGGCGGTGGTGTTGCTAGGGCAGGCGGCCGGCTGCGATGAGGCGGCTGTAGAGAATATTAGGGGAAATCCAGGTGACGAGATCGTCAAACTCGTTGGCGCCAGCAGGTGTTGGAGTGTGGGAGACGAAATCGTCGTTGCTGTTTGAGTTTTCTAATTCGTCTGCGCTAGTTGCTACTAGGTTGACTCCTCCTCCAGAGTTGATTGCCCCAAATCCATTTGTTCCATGCGAAAGAATCACTACGGGTATCTGAGTGGCGACAAAGGTTGCACAAGGAGTTTGATCGCATACTCGCAGGGAGGCGGCGGGGGTATTGATGGCTATGCCGGTACTACTGTCTGAGAAATGCCTGTCCACTCGGTAGCGGAACCGGTTTCCCCAAGCGTCTTCCCGCCCTATGCCAAGATCTCGCCAAGGAAGTGTTCCTTCGGCATTTGCAGCAGGAGTGGTGCAAGTTGTGCCTGAGCGATTTTCGGCTCCATCATTATCGGTATCAGGGCATGGCAGGTAGGGGTGGCCATCAGCAGCAATATGAGTCGCGGCATATCCGAGCAGAGCCTCGTGAACGTCTTTCAGCCTTTGGCGTGTGTCCTGAGTATTGCGCAAACCTATTTGCGATGACAGTGTCGTCATTAGGCCTCCCGCCAGCAAGGAAACGACAACAAGCACAATGGCCAGCTCAACAAGCGAGAAACCGCGACAAAAAGTTGCGTTTACGGGCAGGGTAGTACTGGACATGGAACTACTTTCAAGGTTGCGCTGCCAATGCTTATCTGAGCGCTATTTGCGGAGAAGCGGGTGTAATTGACGACTGCAGGCCAACCGTTGTTGCTCAGCCAAGAATCAAGGACCAGATTATTGTAGGGAAGTTGGCCAGTGGCAACATTGAGGTCGGCCCATCCATCATGGTTACCGTCAGCCCAGGGGAACGGTGCTCCATAGGCACGTAAACCCTTATTGGGGAAGAACGGAGCCTGATCGTCAGGGCCACGAATTTCTCCGAGAATTCGACGGCTAACTGCAGAAAATAATTCACTTTTGAGCAGGGCAATGGCTTTGTCATTGAATGCTGCAGTGACCGGGCCGCTTTCATAATTAGCATTCCCATCGGCATTGCTACCATCCAGGTAATCGCCCATCTGGTTGCTTGGTCTGCCGTTTTGACCGGGAAGCGGTGGGCCTGGGGCAATGATTATGGCGGCGACATTCGGTATGGTGTCCAAGCTGAGTGTGACTGGGGTATTCGGATTGATCGGGGAAGCTGATGGGTGGTCACGTAGTGACGGCGAAAGCGCATACCATAGGAGTTCTCCGCTTCCGTCCCGCAACTCGCCTGTTTTCAAGGTTTTGTAGGGTAAGCGTCCAACATAAGCGGGACAGCCGCTTCCTGCAAACGGCTCTGCAACTCCGTCGCCATTGGTGTCTGGGCATGGGAGGCTTCCGGGGCGGTTATCATCACTTGCGGCTCGTCCAAGAAGAGCTTCCTTGGCTACGGCCAATGCCTCTTCTGTTTTTGCATCGAGCGCTAGGCGTTCGGTGTCGCTGCTCCAAGATGTGATGAAAAGTGTAGCGCTTAGACAAAGTATGATGAACAGGAAAAGCAGCAACGAAACACCATTCTGCGAGCGCCTGATAGTTGCTATTCTCATGGCGCTCGTGCTGGTTTGACGATGATTTTCCCGCGCCCTAGTATGCTTCGGTGATTCCCATCGCCAGAATTGAATGTGTCGCCAACGGGGACACGCGGGCCGGGACTAGTGTTGTTCCAGTCAGGCGTGCCGTTGATCCAGCGTGTCCGTCGGCCGCTGCTGCTGCGTACCTCGCCGTTGAGGGTCAGGCCGGTTTCCGTGTCCTCATGGCTCAGCTGTCCGAACCCCGGGTTGCGTTGGCGTTGCTGGTCGAGATAGGCGCGTTGCTGGGCATCGTAGAAGAGACGGCCGAGCGGAGGGGAGTCGGCGTTGGCTGCGCCGGAGAGCGCCAGCAGAAGCGGCAGGACAAAGCGGCGCATGGTCAATTCCTCGCCGACGGTTGGCGGGCTGTCAACCAATCCATGTTGCAATCGGCATTCAGCGGGGCGACGAATTCCCGGCGCTCGCCTGCGGTGGTGGGGGGGGCGAGTTGGCACGAGCGGACGATGACCATGGCGCGGGCTTCCCGCTGAATGTGTTCGAGCGCGTTGAGGAGATCACCTTCGTGCAGTAGGCGCATCTGAAGGCGCAGCGGGCTGTTGAACCAGGCATACCCGGATGGCGTTGTCCGGTTGAGGGGGGCTTGTGCTGCAAATTCGTATTTCAGGCCGGGGAGGCGCAGATCGCGTTGTGTGTTGCGTAATTGCTCCATCCAGTCGAGCCGCCGTTCTTCGCCAAGAATGCCGGAATCCTGAAGGCGCTTGAGGAGGAGGCCGCGCTCCTTGAGTTCGGTTTCCTCGCTGTGGAACTGTCGCAGTCGCGCTTCGATTCGAGTCTTCCCTTCGGCGGCGCGCTGGCGCTCCTGTGCCGCACCTTTTGTCTCGGCGTGACTCCACCAGGCCAGAATGCCAGCTGTCAAAAAAAGTATCAGTGTTGCGACCAGCGGTAGCAGCAGTTTGCGGAAGTCTCGCCGTGTCAGCTTCACGAGGGTTTTCTCCGCGCGACTTCGATGGTGAACGGGTGGGGTTTGACGCCTTCTTCCGCACCGTCACCGCCGCGCAAGGTGCTGCCCGATTCGATGTCGACAGGTCTACGCAGTACCGAGATCGACACGTCGGGCTGGGCGCGCAGGAGTTCCACGAAATTGTCGAATACGCCGAGCAGCTTGCGTGTGTCGGTGTGAGCGACGGCGATCGAGCCGTGTACCACGGTGACTTCCTGCGCTGTCTTTTTCGTGCTGTCGTACGTGGTGTCATTCCGCCATTCGATGCCTTCCAGCCTGATTGCCGGCATCTGATCCAGCGCCTGGCTGATTTGCCGGAAGGCGGGGCCGGGAAGGGCCTGTTGGCGAGTCAGTTCGGTGTATTGGGTGGTCAACTGGCGCAGGGTGTCGTTGTCGATACCCAATTGCGGCAGGGTGTTGGCTGCTTCCTGATAATGCTGGTTCAATTCGGCCTCGCTGCTTCGAAGCGCTTGCATTTCTTCGCGGAGCGAGTGGGCGTCGTAGAACTGCTTGGCGGAATAGAGGCTGCTGGCTACCAGCGCGACGAAGCCCGCAGCCAGTAGTCCGTTGCGTACTTGCGAGAGACGGAAGTGGTGGCGATGTTTGTCGTTGCCGAATTGCTGGCCTGGTGGCGCGATGGTCAGCATGTGCATGAACAGCAGATCGGCGCGATTGTCCTCGGGTAAAGTGTGGAGGGAGATTTTGCTCGCGGCCGTGTGGTTGTCGATGATGCTGAAGTTCAGTTGGCCCGTGTCCGGACATGCTTTTTCGATGGCCGGCACGGTCAGCGGGTGGGCCAGGATGAACACAGGAATGCTCTCGTCGCGGCCGATCTGGCGCTGGCCGATCAGATATTGATGTAGCTTGCCCGATTCAGTGGTGAAAGCGCTGGCAATCCCGGCAATGCTGCTGTCCAGCAAGGGGGCCATGCGGGAGAAGTGGGTTTGTCCATCGATCAGGTAACTGGAGCGTATCGAATGATCCTGTTGGGTCAGCAACAGGCAGCGGCGGTCGTGGAGTCCCAGCTTTTTCAGTAGCGCGCCGCCTAGTTGGGCAAGGCTGTAGATTCCGGTAAGCGCGACCTCGGCGTTGGCCAGGCGCAGCAACCAGGGCTCGAAATGGGCCGGGTTGGTCAGCGCGGATAGGAGTAGCTTTTCGTTCTTGCGCTGTGTTTTCTCGTAGCCGAGCGAGATGGCGGTTGCCAACGGGGTGCCCTGGAAATGCTGGCCGATCTTGCGGGCAATCAGGGTTTCACGGTCCGTTCCGCGCAGGAAGGGAATATTCTCGCGGGCATGCCCTTCCTCGGCGACATTGGCCAACAGGGTGAAGCGGTCTTTGGCGTGGGCGCTGAGGTAGCGCGAAAATTGATTGAGACCATCGTCGTTGTTGTCGAAGGCGCCTTCGGAGCGCAAATGCCCCTGCTGCCAAGTGTAGGCGGCAAGGCGGTGCGTGTTGAGGTAGAGGAGGCGGGTCTTCACGTCTTGATTTTACTGATCACATCGTAGACGGGTCCAATGACCGAAAGCATGATCCAGCCGAGCAAGGCGCCCATGAACAGCGTCAGCATCGGTTCGATGAGGGCCTGCGCCTTGCCGACCGACTCCTTGACATCGCGGTTGTAGAAGTAGCTGACGTTGAGCAAAGCCTTGTCCAGGCCGCCCGTGCTTTCGCCGATACGCAGCATGCGGACGACCAGCGGCGGGAAGAGGCCGACGTCGTGAAAGGCACTGGCGACGTTGTTGCCTTCGCGGATGGACTGTTCGACGCGCTCCAGGCCACGCCGGATGATGACGTTGCCGACAATGTGCTGGGTGGTGCGGATCGATTCGAGGACCGGGATGCCGGAGGCGTAGAGCATGGCGAAAGTGCTGGCGAAGCGCGACAGGACGATTTTTTTCAGGATGGGGCCGATGACCGGCAGGCGCAGCTTGATACCGTCGAAACGCATTCTGGCCAGCGGGTTGGTGCGCACCAGTTGCAGGCCGATGAGAAAGGCAATGATCGGGATGGTGAGGAACAGATACCAGTAGTTGACCAAAAGGTCGGATATGAAAAACAGCAGCTGCGTGTGCGGCGGCAGGGTCTGTCCCATGTTGCGCACGAAAATCTTCAGCTGCGGCACCATGTAGATCATCAGGAAGAAGGTGGCCGTGAGTACGATGGTGGCGACGAAAGCCGGGTACATCAGCAGCTTCTTGGTGTGCGAGGCCAGTTCGTCTTCCCATTTCAGCGATTCGCTGAGGCTGGCCAGGACATCGGGCAACTGGCCGCTCGCTTCGCCGGCCCGGATCAGGTTGCTGAACACCTGGCTGAAGATCTCCGGATGGGCGGCCATCGCCTGTGACAAGGTCTGCCCCCCCTCGATGCTCTCGATCAGGCCGGCCATGACCTCCCGGAAGCGCGGGTGTTCGATGGAGTCGCGCAGATCGGCCAGTCCCTCGAGAATGGGCACCCCGGCGCGGGTCAGCTGTTCGAGATGGAAACAGAAGTTGATCAACTCAGGCCGTGGCACGCTGCGGCTGCCAAACAGTGCGCGTTGCTGGATCGGGTTACCGGTCACCAAGTCCAGGTTCATGCGCTTGAGGCGCATCTCCAGGTCGATCAGGTTGATCGCATCGAGCCGCCCGTAGGTCATTCGACCGTCCGCGCTGACAGCCTTGTAGTCGAAGATCATCGCTACATCCTGTCGGTCAGGTCGACGACGCGGGCCAGTTCCTCCAGCGAGGTCACACCATTCAGGACGCGGTTCAGGCCGTCATCGGCCAAGGTGGTGAAGCCTTGCAGAATCGCACGGCTGCGGATTTCGTGCGTGGTCGCCCGGCGGGCGATCAACTCGTCGATGCCGGCATCGATGCGCAGCAGTTCCATGATCGCGATGCGACCCCGATAGCCCTGGAAATCGCACCGTTCGCAGCCGGTCGCCCGGAACAGTACGGGCCGCGGGCCTTCGCCGAGTGGCCCGAGCAGGCGGATTTCATGCGGCTCGGCGTGGTAGGGTGTCTTGCAGTGCTCGCACAGGCGGCGGATCAGGCGTTGGGCGATGATGCCGATGATGTTGCCGGCCATGATGTCCGGCAGGACGCCGATGTCGAGCAGGCGAGGCACGGCGCCAATGGCCGAGTTGGTGTGCAGGGTCGTGTATACCTGATGGCCGGTCATCGCCGCGCGGAAGGCCATTTCAGCCGTTTCCGAGTCGCGTACTTCGCCAACCAGGATAACGTCCGGATCCTGGCGCATCATCGAGCGGATGCCGTTGGCGAAGTCGAGTTTGGCGGCTTCAGCCACCGATGTTTGTCGCACCATGGCCATCGGGTATTCGACCGGATCCTCGAGGGTCATGATGTGGATGCCCTCGGCGTTGATGTGATTGAGTACCGAGTACAGCGTCGTTGTCTTGCCGCTACCGGTCGGGCCGGTCACCAGGATGATGCCCTCCGGTCGGGAGATCATCAGTTTCAACTGGTGCAGGTGTTCCTCGGCCAGGCCGAGTTCTTCGAGCGGCACGATGCCCTTCTGGCGGTCGAGAATGCGCAGGACGATATTCTCGCCGTGGATGGTCGGCTGGCTGGCGACGCGGAAGTCGATGGGGCGTCCGGACACGGTCAGGCCGATACGACCATCCTGCGGAGCGCGCATTTCGGCGATGTTCATGCCGGACAGCACCTTGATGCGCACCGTCATCGCCGGCCAGTACGATTTATGCAGGGCGCGGATCTGGCGCAGCATGCCGTCGATGCGGTAGCGGATGCGCAGGAAGTTAGCCTCCGGCTCGAAGTGGATGTCCGAGGCCTCGCGCTTGACGGCGTCGGTCAGGATCGAGTCGATCAGGCGGACCACCGGCTGGCTGTATTCGTTGTCGGCGACCGACAGGCTGTGCCAGTCGATTTCGCCGGTTTCAATCTCGTGCAGGATGCCGTCGATGGACAGTTCGTGACCGTAATACTGGTCGATGGCGTGATCGATTTCGGACTCGCCGGCGAGCAGCGTTTCGATCTCGGTGCCTTCTTCGAGCTGAGCGCGTACCCGGTCGAGGCCGACAATGTCGTTGATGTCGGAAATGGCCAGGGCGAGTCGCCGGTTGGGGATGTCGTAGTCGAGCGGTAGCAGGTGGTGGCGCTTGGCAAGATCGCGTGGCACCAGCTTGAGCGCCTGGGGGTCGACAACGGCGTGGCGCAGGTCGATGCTCTGTTTGCCGAGGCTTTCCGAGAGCGCCTGGCGCAGCGTGGCCTCGGTCACGAAGCCGAGCGATACCAGCAACTTGCCGATCGGCTGGTTCTGCTTCATCTGCTCGAGCAGCGCGATGCGCAACTGGTCTTCCGACAGGATTCCTTCGGAGATCAGGATTTGCCCGAGGGGGCGACGCTGGAGTGCGGATGTGCTCATCGTGGACTCAGCGTACCGGGTCCGGGGCCAGTTCGCCCAGGCGTTTCTCGACTTTGGCGCGATCGAAGGCTGCCGGCCGGCGTCCCGCCGCTTCGAGCGCCATGCGGTAATGCTGGCCGGCCAGGCGCGGCTGGCGCAGATGATCGAGGCTGACCGCCAGATTGAACAGATAGTCCGGGTTGTCGCCGTCGGCGGCGACAGCGTTGAAATATACCTGCTGTGCTTCTGGCCAGCGGCTTTGGCGAGCGTAGAGGTTGCCCAGTGCAAAATTCAGCGCGGCGGACTCAGGTTGGGCCGAAAGCAGGCTTTTCAGGCGGCTTTCGGTGTTCTGCGGGTCCATCTCCGATGCACTGCCGCCCAGTATCGCGGCTTGTGTAGCCGGATCGCTGGGGTTGGCAACCCATGCGCGCTGGCGGAGAGCTTCGGCATCGGCCAGCCGTCCCTGGCGCTGGGCAATGGCGACCAAGGCCAGCAAGGCATCGGTGTTGTTCGGGTCACGCAGCAGGACCTGCTCGTAATCGCGGCGCGCCGACTCAAGTTCGCTGCGCTGCAGGCTGGTATGCCCCCGCGACAGGGC
>CAMKYP010000161.1 GCA_946477505.1 uncultured Dechloromonas sp.
AATTCCTTGACGCCGAGCGGCCCGAACTTGGAGAGCGACGGAATCAGCATGTGCACCGAACCGAGTTGCAGTGCTTCCAGTTCTTCCTTGTCCTTGTAGAGCTGGCTGTTCGGATAGACCAGCACCTGCACGCGGCCCTTCGTTCGTTCCTCGGCCAGCTTCTTGAACTGTTCGGCGCCACGGCCTTTGGATGTGTCGACCGAGACGACGTGGCTGAGCTTGATGACGATGGGGTCCGCTGCCAGTGCCGGCCCGACGGCAAGAATGCCGAGGGCCAGGGGCAGTGCAAAACGGAGTGCGGTTGCGAGTTTTTTCATGATGTCTCTTCCTGTTATGGGTGTGGGTACTGCGGGCAGCCCCGGGGGGCGGTCTTACTGGATCGCGCCGGCGGCCCGCAAGGCGGCGCGTTCGGCGGCATCAATGCCGAGCGTGTCGAGAATGCGGTCGGTGTGTTCGCCGAGCGCCGGCACCGGGTCGAGGCGGGGGTCTTCCGGCCAGCTCCCGGGTGGCAGCAGTGTCGGCACCGGCCCGGCTGGCGTGCCTACACTGCGCCAGCGCTGGCGGGCAGCCAGTTGCGGATGCGACCACAATTCGTGCACGCTATTGACGCGGGCATTGGCGATTTGCGCCTGATCCAGCCGTCGGCGTATTTCGTCCGGCGGGAGTTGGCGCAGGATGTCGCGAATCATCGGCTCCAGCGTCGGCCGCGCGGCTTGCCGGCCGGCGTTGTCGGCATAGGCCGGGTCGTTGGCGAGATCGTCGCGCTGCAGGACGAGGCGGCAGAAACTGACCCACTCGCGGTTGTTCTGCAGGCCGAACATGACGCGATTGCCGTCGGACGCCTCGAACGGGCCGTAGGGGAAAATCGTCGCGTGTGCGGCTCCGGCGCGGGGCGGTGGCGGCTGGTCGTCGATGGCGTAGTAGAGCGGGTAGCTCATCCACTCGCCGAGCGATTCGAGCATTGAAATATCGATGTGCCGGCCCTTGCCGGTGCGCCCGCGTTCGAGCAGCGCCGCCAGGATGTTGCTGTAGGCGTACATGCCGGCCGAGATGTCGGCAATCGACGGCCCGGCCTTGCACATTTCTTCGGGCGTGCCGGTTACCGAGAGAAAACCCGACTCGCTCTGGATCAGCAGGTCGTACGCCTTGCGGTCACGGTCGGGACCGTCCGAACCGTAGCCGGAAATGTCGCAGACGATGATGCCGGGGTTGATCGCCGCCAGCGTCTCGTAACCCAGACCAAGCCGGTCCGCTGCGCCGGGGGCGAGGTTCTGGACCAGCACGTCGGCCCCGGCCACCAGACGGAACAGCGCATCGGCCAGCCGCGGGTGCTTGACGTCAATCGACAGGCTTTCCTTGGAACGGTTGGTCCACACGAAATGCGAAGCCAGGCCGCGCACCCGCTTGTCGTAACCGCGGGCGAAATCACCGCTGCCCGGCCGTTCTACCTTGATGACACGGGCGCCGAGGTCGGCCAGCTGGCGTGTGGCGAACGGGCCGGCGATGGCGTGTTCGAGCGAAACAACGGTAATACCTTGCAAGGGTTGCATCGTCGCTCTACCTCAGGCCAGGGTGGCGGTGGCGTCCATGGTCAGCCAACCCTCATGGTCGCTGGCCCACAGGCGGATAGTCTTGCCGTCGGCCGAAGGCTGGCCGTTGACGTGGAAGTGGTGCGTATCGAAGGTCGGTCGCACGGCGCGGAATTCGAAGCCGGTCAGCGCGACGCCAGGCATTTCCCGTTGCAGCAGGTCGAGTAGTAGCGTGGCGATCAGCGGCCCATGCACGATCAGGCCGGGATAGCCTTCGACTTCGGTGACGTAGCGGCGGTCGTAGTGGATGCGGTGGCCGTTGAAGGTGAGCGCCGAATAGCGGAAAAGCAGCACGTCGTCGGGCACAATTTCGCGCCGCCAGGCACCGCTTTCGGCCTTGACTGGCGGCACGATCGGCGCATCGGCAGCGGGTGCATCGCGGTAAACAATGTCGTGCTCTTCCCACAGGCGGGGCTGCCCGGCAACTGCGATGTCGTGGCGCACGGTGACGAAGACCAGTTGGCCGCTGCGCCCTTCCTTGACCTTGATTGAAGCGATGGTCGAGGTCTTTTGCATGGGGTCGCCGATGCGCAGCGGGGTGCTGAAACCAAAGCGGCCGCCCGCCCACATCCGGCGCGGCAGCGGCACCGGCGGCAGGAAGCCGCCTTTCTTGGCATGGCCATCCGCGCCCAAGGCCGATTGCGCATGCAACGGCAGGAAATAGAGCCAGTGCCAGAGCGGCGGCAAGGTTTCGCCCATGTTGCCGGATTGGACGTAAGGCGCTTCCAGCGTCGCCTTCAGGGCGCGCAGCGGAAAGGCGGTGGCGGTGTCAAAAAGCGTTTCCTGGCGGCCCTGCCACTGTTGCAGCAGGGCGGTATCGATTGTTCCGGACATCTTGTTTGCTCCTCTGGTTCGTCTCGGGAAGCAGATTAGGGGCAGGCCAACGCTTTGTTAATCGGCGATTTTTCGGTATATCCTTCGCTGATTGCGAAGGGAGGGGCGAACATGCATTTCGATACCAGCGACCTGAAAATATTCGTCGCGGCGGCCGAACAAGGTTCGCTGACTGCCGCCAGTCAGCATTGCCATCTGGCGCTGGCTGCCGTCAGCAAACGCATCGGCAAGCTCGAAGAGCAAACCGGCAGCGTTCTCTTCAGCCGCAGCAAGGCCGGCGTCGAATTGACCCCGGCCGGGCGTGTCTTCCTGCGTCACGCCCGGAGCTGGCTTTACGACTTCCAGTTGCTCAATGCCGAATTGCAGGAACATGCGCGCGGCTTTCGCGGCCTGGTGCGCCTG
Organism: uncultured Dechloromonas sp.; assembly: GCA_946477505.1. Classification (GTDB taxonomy): domain Bacteria; phylum Pseudomonadota; class Gammaproteobacteria; order Burkholderiales; family Rhodocyclaceae; genus Azonexus. Next base: position 2,826 of record CAMKYP010000161.1, read on the forward strand.
GCTGCCAACACCAATGCCATGCTCGGTTTCCTGCCTGAAACGGTAGGGGCCTACCTGCGTCAGCACCAGCAGGTCGATATCCGCATCGAGGAAGTGTTGTCGGTCGAAGTGATTCGCCGCGTCGCCGAAGGGCGGGCCGACGTTGGTATCTTCGCGGCCAGCGTCGACGCCGGCCGGCTCGAATGTTTCCCCTTCCGCGATGACCTGCTGGTTGTCGTCATGGCGCGTGACCACCCCCTGGCCGGGGCGACAGCGCTGCATTTCGAAGCGGTGGTCGAAGAGGATTTCATCGCCCTCGACCAGCAGGCGGCGATCCAGTCGTTTCTCGACGAAAAAGCGCAGCATCTGGGCAAGAGCATGCACATCCGCGTCGAAACCCGCAGTTTCGACGCGGTCTGTCGTTTCGCCCAATGCGGTTTCGGTATCGGCATCGTGCCGCGCTCGTCGGCCGAACGTTTCGGTGATGCCAACTCACTCGCCGTCGTGCCGCTGGCCGACGACTGGGCCGAGCGCCGGCTGCAGATCGCAGTCCGTTCGCTCGATGCGCTGCCCAGCTATGCGCGGCAGCTGGTCGAACACCTGCGGCGCGCCGATTGAGGATGGCGGTGAGCCAAGGTTCAGCTGGTCAGGCCGTGTCGGTGGAATATTTTCAAGCCGCTCCGGCACGCTGGAGAATGCGTTGGGCGCGGGCGACGACGGGGGCGTCGACCATGCTTCCGTCGAGCGTGGTGGCGCTCCCGGCGGCGCTCTCGGTGGCTGCGACGATGCGGGTGGCCCAGTCGATTTGTGCCGGGCTCGGGGTGTTGGCGCTGCGTACCGGGTCGATTTGCCGGGGATGAATCAGCAACATGCCGGCAAAGCCGAGACGGGCGCCGCGCCTGGCGTAACGGATCAGGCCGTCGGGATCGTCGAGGGGGGTGTAGACGCCGTCGACAGGTGGGGCGAGGCTGGCGTTGCGTGAGGCTAGGACGAGCTGGCTGCGGGCGAAGAGAAAGACGTTTTCTTCCGGGTCTTCGCCGGGCGGTGGCGGATAGTCGAGGCCGAGGTCGATGGCGAGATCAAGTTTCCCGAAGAGTAGTCGGGCGACGTGCGGGCTGCCGGCCAGGGCGTTCAGCGCGGCCAGCCCGGCTGCGCTTTCGATGATGGGCAGCAGCGGCTTGCCGGTGAATTCGCCGATGTCGGTGAGCGCCTGCACGTTTTCGGCCTTGGGCAAGACGATGCCGGCGACGGCCGGAGCACGGCAGAGTTCGAGGTTGGTGGCAAACCAGGGAGTGCCGATGGCGTTGATGCGGACCAGCACGCATCCGGCTGGCTGGGTTGCCAGCCAGTCGGCTAGCATGCGGCGGGCCTTGTCCTTGGCGGCGGTGGCAACGGCATCTTCGAGGTCGATGATGATTGCGTCGGCAGCGCTCGCCAAGGCCTTGGCGTAGCGTTCCGGGCGGTCGGCGGGAACGAAGAGCAGGGTTTGCAGCGTGGCGATGTCCATGGCGGCTCCTGAATGTGTGTTTGTGGCACACCTTATGCGACCGGGCCTTGGACTCACAATCGGCAAGTTTTCGAGTCATCCTTTCCCGATTGCGAACCATGAGGCTCGCGCCAAGCGTGGATGTCGAACGATGGCTCGGTTCTCCGAAACAGTGCCATGACATTCGGAAATGACATCGGAAAGTAATTCGGTTTCCATTGCCGCTCCTTTCAAGCACAGGAGTCTGCAATGCTCAAAACATTTTACGAAGCGCTACGCGATGTCCCTGGCCTTCAGGTTATCGACGAACCGGGCGCGCTCGAACCGTATCGGCCGGATACCGGCGCGGCGACACGCTACCCGGCCGGGGCGCTGGTACTGACCGACGTCGCTGCGGTGCCGCGCATTCTCGAAGCGGCCAATAGCCATCGTGTGCCCTTGTGGCCGATCAGCGGCGGCCGCAATTTCGGCTACGGCACCGCCCAGCCGGTGCATGCCGGCAGCGTGCTGGTCGATCTGTCGCAGCTCAAGCAGATCGAGATCGACAGCGAAGCGGCCGTGGCGCGTATCCAGCCCGGGGTTACGCAGCACGATCTCGAACAAGCCATTCGCCGCGCCGGTGCCCGCCTGCTGGTGCCGACCACCGGGGTCGGGCCGAACGGCAACATCCTCGGCAACGCGCTCGACGGCGGCTACGGCCTGACGCCGGTGGTCGACCACTTCGAGGCGATCTCCGAGCTGCGCGGTTTCTGGGGTAGCGGCCTGCCTTTCCGCCACGTCTATCAGGCGCTCGATTGCAAGGATCTGGCCGAGCGCTGGCGGATGGGAACCGGTCCCTATTGGGCGGGCTTGTTGCGCCAGGGCAGCTTCGGTATCGCGACGCAGGCGACAGTGCAACTGGCGCGCATGCCCGAGGATTGCCGCATCCTGGTCTTCGAATGGGCTTCCGACGCGCGCTTCGAGGCCAGCCAGGCGGCGCTGAGCGGCATCGTCGAGGAAATCCCCGGCATCGGCGGCATCATCATGATGAACGACAGCCGCATCCTGGCGACCCAGCCGGACGCACCGCTCGCCACGACGCGACGCGGCGCCGAACGGGCCGAATACCTGGCCGGCGAAGCGCTTCGCCGCAAAATATCGAGCTGGACGGCGCTGGGTACGCTCTACGGCTCGAAAGCCTCGGTACGCGGTGCGGTGCGCGATATTCGCCGGCGTGTGGACGGCTGCCGTATCTGGAGCTTCAGCACCGGGCAGGTACGCCTGCTGCAGCGGCTTTTCCGGCTGTTGCCCGGTAGCTTCTTTCCCAGCCTGCGGCGCCATCTCGGTTCGCTGGTCAATGCGCTGGGAACCGTCGAGGGCGTGCCGATCACCGCCTTCCTGAAAATCGCCTACGCCCTCGAATCGTCCAGCCGCCTGCTCGATACCTCGGCCCATCCGGCACGCGACGGGCAGGGCATCCTCTGGTACGCGCCGCTGCTACCATTTACACCGCAGTCGGTACGGCGCTACCGGGAGATCATGGGCGAAGTGCTGGCCCGCCACGGCTTCGACCCACTGCTGGCGGTCACTTCCCGCTCGTCGCGCGTGCTGTCGGCGACCATCCCGCTGCTCTTCGACCCAGCCCAGCCGGATGAGGTGCGGCGGGCCAAGGCCTGCTATCGCGATCTGGTGCAGTCCGGCCTGCGTCAGGGCTGGCCTCCGTATCGTCTGGGAGTCGACTACATGGATCTGATCGGCCATGAGGAGGGTTCGGAGCAGGCAGAACTGCACCGGCACCTGAAAACCGCGCTCGATCCGAACGGCATCATCGCGCCGGGGCGCTATTCAGCGTGCCAGGTTTAGTGCGACAAGGGCGTCGGCATGTTTGTCTGGTCGGCTTGCACGCTGTCCTGCAGGGGGGCCAGCTGAGCAGTCGTGGCGTGAGCGGCAAAATGATCGATATCGGCCAGGCAATCGAGTAGGCGATAGCTGATGAGGATGCATCTGCTCATGAGCACTCTTCGCTCGCACGCGGCGATATGCTCAGGGTTGCTTTGAACCCGGGCATGTCGCTGCATCATGACCTTGGCGCGCCAGCGCGGTGCCGGTGCGTGGGACTGGATGCTACAGCGGGCGCTTGACCGTCAGCGCACCGCGAATCTGTCCCTTGGCATAGCCGGTGGCCTGATCGTGCGGGTAAGTGGTCGTCAGCACGTTTTTCAGTCCGCTATCGAGCGTGTCGGCCGGGCCGTGGCATTTGAGGCAGACATCGCCGACCGGCAGCGCCTTCATGTAACGCAACACCGGCTTGCCATCGATGGTTGTGATCTCGCTTTTTTCCAGGCTGTCGATCTTCTCGCCCAGGGCTGCGCGAATGTTGAAATCGGCCAACTGACGGGCTTCCCAGAGATCGGGGGTGCCGCGTTCGGCATTGCGTGTCTTGAGACTGACGCGGCGGATGTCCCAGCCGGTTTCCTTGCGCTTTTCCTTGATCAGTTCGGGCGCCTGTTCCTTGCAGACGGGAATGGCATCGGCCACGCCCTTGTCCGCTACGGCTTCCTGCATGGCATTGACTACCTTGGGAACGACTGGCAGAACGGTCTTTTTCGTCTCGGCGGTCAGTGCGACGATATCCTGGGCGAAGCTGGGCAATGCGGAAATCAGCAGTGCGACGGAAAGGAGGGATTTCATGGCGTGCTCCGATAAATTAGACAACTCTAATATTAAACTCTTTCCTCGGCGGCGGGCTGTTTTTCCCCTCGGGATATCCTGCGCCCAACCGGCACCGAGTGCGGCTTGACGCACTGCACAATATGCCGCCAAAATGAAGCCATGACTCGACTACCCGTCACCTTCTCCCTGCATCAACTGCCCTGCCGCGCCCTGCGCGCGTGGCGCGTTGTCGTTTGCCCGGGGCCTGTGGTGTATTAGTCGTCGATTCATCCCGATTTCATTCCAAGGCCGCGGCATCGAAACCTGCGGCCTTTTTGTTTTCCGTCGTTCCATTCATCACAAGGAGTCGTCATGATCCCCGTTACCCCCTGCACCTCGCTGGCCGAGGTTCGCCGCCACATCGATCGCGTGGATAGCCAGCTGGTCGCGCTGATTGCCGAGCGTGGTGCCTATGTGCGCCAGGCCGCCGCTTTCAAGCAGACGGCCGATGAGATTCCGGCACTGCAGCGCGTCGCCCAAGTACTGGCCAAGGTGAATGCCCTGGCGCTGGAAAACGGTGCCGACCCCGATGTGGTCGAGGCCACCTGGCGGGCCATGATCGCCGCCTTCATCAAGCGCGAGCACCAACATCACGCAGCCTTGCATCCCCCGTCACCCCCCGTGAACTAAACCTGGAGAAACGCATGTCCGTCCCGCTCGCCTATCTCGGCATCGTTGTCATCTGGTCCACCACCCCGCTGGCCATCCAGTGGAGCACGCAAGGCATCGGTTTTGCGCTGGCCGTGCTCGCCCGCATGGTGATTGGCGTCGTCGTCGCCAGCCTGGTCATTGCGCTGTGGCGCATTCGCATTCCGCTGCATGCACGGGCGCGTCGCGCCTACCTGGTCGGCGGCCTGGCCTTGTTCGGGGCGATGGCGCTGACCTATTGGGGCGCCCGTTACGTGCATTCCGGCCTGATTTCGGTTCTCTTCGGCTTGTCGCCGCTCGCTGCCGCCATTCTCGGCGCGCTATTCGTCGGCGAACGCTCGCTGACGCCGATGAAATTGCTTGGCATGTTGCTCGGCGCAGCCGGGTTGGCGACCATCTTCATCCATGGCGACAGCCTTGGCCACGCCTCGGCACTGGTGGGACTGGCGGCCATCCTATTGGCCGTGGCGATCTACTCGGGCGGCCTGGTGTGGTTGAAGCAGATCGGCGACGACAGCCCGCCGCTGGCGACAACGCTGGGGACGCTGACGGTTTCGCTGCCGCTGTTCGGGAT
>CAMKYP010000162.1 GCA_946477505.1 uncultured Dechloromonas sp.
AGGCATCGGCATCACAGCCGAGGCGATCGCGCGTCTCTTCCGCTCGTTCGAACAGGCCGACAACAGCATGACTCGCAGATATGGTGGCAGCGGACTCGGACTGGCAATCTGCAAGCGCCTGGTGCAGACGATGGGTGGCGAAATCGGCGTGCTCAGCGAGCCCGGCCGCGGCAGCACCTTCTGGTTCACCATCCCCCTGACGAAGCGTGAAGGCGATGGCGCGCGGCCGGCCGTGGCATTTCCGGACCCAATGGCCGAACATCGTTTGTTAACCGAGTTTTCCGAGGCGCGCATCCTGCTGGTGGACGACGACCCCGTGGCGCAGGACGTGGCCCGCCATCTGCTGGAGGAGATGGATCTGGCGGTGGACATCGCCGGCAACGGCAGCGAGGGACTGGCGCTTGCCAGGAAAAATACCTACGACCTGATTCTGATGGACATGCAGATGCCGCTCATGAACGGCCTGGAGGCTACACAAGCCATCCGCGCCGACTCCCGCAACCAGTCGACTCCCATCCTGGCGATGACGGCCAATGCTTTCCGTGAGGATCGCCAGGCCTGCCTTGCAGCCGGCATGAACGACCACCTTGCCAAACCGGTGACGCCAACGATTCTCTTCGAAACGCTGCTCACCTGGCTTGAGAAAAGCCGAGGCTGAACCACACGCTTTGATGCAGGCCCGGATCATTGCGGACGACAAGCGCCTCCCCCTGTAGTTTCTCCCACGGCAAAAACGCCACCCAAACCACGACCCATAACCCCATTTACATCCCATGAAACAATACAAAGTCATCGTCTATCAGGAAGGCATGCTCGGTTCGCTCCTTCTTGGCTCTTCCAAGGTTGATCCCGTCCGCTTCACAGAATTTCTCAATGCCAACGCCCAGCAAGGCTGGCGGGTGGTGACGATGGAGAAGGACATTCGCCGCATGCTGCTGCTCTGGAAGCGTGAGGCCTACGTCGTGGTTCTGGAAAAGGACGTATGAAAACCGGACTATTCAGCGCACTGGCCATTGCTGTCGCCTGGTCGCTGCTTGCAATCGTTCAGCTCTGGTTCCAGCCGCTATCCGGTGAGCACTTCGTGAAGTTCACCATTACCGCCGGCATTCTGGTGGCGATCATTCTTCTCGTGACGCTGGCCGCGCGTGAGTATTTCTCGGAGAAGAAGATGAAGGAAGATGGCTTCATCGACGGATAAGGCGGCGACCGATATCCGGCCGACCCGCTTTCCGGAAGACCATGCAGAGGTCGTCGGCATCTTTCGCGAGTATGTCGGCAGCCCGAGCGTCAGCCTGGACTTTCAGGAGTACGAAGCCGAATTCGCAGCCCTGCCCGGCAAATACGCCGCACCGCAGGGCTGTCTTCTGCTTGCCTGGCAACAAGGCGCAGTCGTTGGCTGTGCCGCCTTGCGGCCAATTGACGAGACCTGCGGCGAGATGAAGCGCGTGTATGTCCGCCCGACCGCAAGGGGAACCGGCCTCGGCCGCCAGCTGGTCGAGCGCATCATTGCGGAAGCGCGCGCCGCCGGCTACCGCCGCATATGCCTCGACGTATTGCCGGAGTTCGCCGTCGCCAGACAGCTCTACCTGGCGCTCGGCTTCAAGCCTGCACCGCCGGTGACCTTCAATCCGGTGCCGGGAACGGCATTTCTCGGACTGGACCTCGTGCAGGAATAACCGGGGACAAGCCACGGTTTCCCACCCCTGATTGCTTGAAGCAAGCAGGGGAGTGGAACAGCCTTAGCGCTCCCCGCCTTTCCCGAAATGCCCCTCGGCCATCTCCGCCGCAGCAGCCCACAGTACCGGGGCGCCACGTTCGATGGGCGGGCGGCAGCGGGCTTCGACCTGTTCGAGCGTCACCTGGCATTCCACCCAGGTTCCGCCATCGGTTGCAGCGTTGTGCAACATGGGCTGGAAGCGGTCCAGAGCCTTTGCGAAGCGCGCTTCGGGACTTGCCGCAGTTTCGAATTCGTCCCACAGGGCTCGGAACTCGGCGGCCTGATCGTCGGGCAGCAGCCCGAACAGGCGCTCGGCGGCAAGCCGTTCGCGCTCTCCCTGCCCGGCATGGCTTTCCGGCACATGGAAGGGCACATCGCCGGCATCGATCTCGACGATGTCGTGGATAAGCAGCATCTTGACCACGCGCTGGATATCGACCGGCTCGGCCGCATGCTCGGCCAGCACCAGCGCATACATGGCGAGGTGCCACGAGTGCTCGGCGCTGTTCTCGCGCCGCGACCGGTCGATCAGCGGCGACAGGCGAACGATGCTCTTGAGCCGGTCGATTTCGCGCAGGAAGGCCAGTTGCCGGTCGAGAGAGCTCGGAGTCATGCAGTTATGCCTTGATTGCCAAAGGGAGATGCGAGTCTATCAAAGGCGGGAAAGCGGCGAAGCCCGATTCGGCGCCCCTCAGGGGTAAAGGCTGGGTCAGCTGGCCGCGGGTGAGCCGGTCGCCCCTTCGACAACCTGCCGATAGGCGGCGACCTCGGCCACCAACCAGTCAGCGAAGGCCTGCAGTTTGGCCGTCCCATTGCTGCGCAACGGCCAGACCAGCCAGTACGGATTGGCGTAACGGGTAGTAACCTCGGACAGTTGGACGAGTTCGCCGCTGGCGATGAGGTCGTGGGCCAGCGAGCGCCGGGTCAGCGTCACGCCCTGGCACTGGCGCAGGGCTTCAATGACCAGCGACGAGTCGTTGAATATCGGCCCGGAAAGCACGGCGTTGGACTGACCGACCGCCGCCAGCCAGGGCGCCCAGCTTTCGACGGTACGCACCAGCGGTGCAGCGAGTATGTCAGCCGGCGTGCGCGGCAAGCGGCCACCGTTGAAATGCGGCGAAGCGACGGCGATCAGCTCGTCGTAGAACAGTTCCTTCTGCGATGCGCCTTCCCATCCGCCCGGCCCCATGCGGATAGCGACATCGACCCGGTCGACATCGAAATCGACCAGTTCCAGCCCGGCGCGCAGCGTCAACTTCAGGCCGGGATGTGCCGCCTGAAAATGCGGCAGGCGGCGCACCAGCCAGTGCGCGCCGAATGAGGGCAGAACAGCCACCACCAGTTCGTCGGGGCGCGGCAAGGAGAGCATGGCATCGGTGGCCTCGGCAATGTCGGCCAGCGCCATGCGCAGGCGGAGTGCATACACCCGCCCGTCCTCGGTCACCTTGAGACGCCGCCCCTGGCGGGTGAGCAGGGCGATGCCAAGATGCGTCTCCAGTACGCGCAACTGCTGGCTGATCGCACCGTGGGTAACATGAAGTTCGTCGGCGGCACGCACGACGCTTCCGAGGCGCGCCACCGCCTCGAAGGCGCGCAATGCAGGCAGGGGTGGCAAATTCGTCATGTTAGAAATACTAACGTAAAGTCAAAAAACAAATCGCTTTTTTATCATTCCTGCATGCCGTACATTGGGTGCATCCAAACGGAGCGAACGACATGCAAACCTACGCCAGACTCCTGCTGAACCCCGGCGAAATCCTGCGCATCGATGGCGATGAAACGCTCGAGCTGGTCTGCGAAAACGGGGAATTCTGGATTACCGGCAACAGCGGCGTGGATCACCATCTGCACCCCGGCGACAGCGCCGCCTGCGCACGCGGCCGCATCGTTCTCGAAGGCAACGGCACGCTGCTGCTTCGCCCGCTGGTCTGTCACTCCAACTCGCATTCCCGCTGGCGCCGGCGCGGCACGCTCAGCCGCCTGTCGCTGCGCCCCACCCAACCCCGCACGCAGAAAGGCAACTGAGATGCTCGATCTTTACATTGGCAACAAGAACTATTCGTCGTGGTCCCTACGTCCGTGGTTGCTCATGAAGCACTTCGGCATCCCGTTCCGCGAGCACATGGTCTCGGTGGCAGGGCGCCCCTTCAACCCGGCGCTCAAGCCGATCGCCGGCAATGCCCGCGTGCCCTGCCTGCATGAAGCGGATGGCTTCCAGGTCTGGGAAAGTCTCGCCATCATCGAAACCCTGGCCGAACGCGTGCCTGCCATCTGGCCGCCCGATGCCCGCTCCCGTGCGCGCGCCCGCAGCATTTGCGCCGAAATGCATTCCGGCTTCACCGCCCTGCGCACCGCCATGCCGATGAACCTCAAGCTGCGCCTCCGCGGCAAGCCCGCCGAACCGGATGTCCAGCGCGATATAGACCGCGTCGTGGAAATCTGGGAAGACGCCCGCAGCCACTTCGCACAAGGTGACGGCCCCTGGCTGTTCGGCGACTTCACGGCGGCGGATGCCATGTTCGCACCCGTGGCCTGCCGCTTCGACGTCTACAACGTCCAACTCCCACTGCTCGCCGCAGCCTACCGCGACACCGTGCTCGCCCACCCCGCCCTGCTCGAATGGCGGGCTGCCGGGCTAGAAGAGAGCGAAGCACACGCCCATTACGACTGATTGGCCGACCTTTACGGTGGCCCACGCTGAGCTGTCAGGACCCGAGGGGTGCGCAACAGGCAGCCGAAAGCTTCCCCGCCTTCAGGCTGAAACCGAACCGGCACGTAGCAGCCATTGCCCGAGCAGCCCCAGCAGCAACACCCCGGCCGCCAGCAGGAAGCAGGTCGAGAAAGCGGCCTGCGTCGCAGCCGCGCTCGCGTGCAGCGGATTCACGCCGAGCCGCCAGGCAAACACGCCGCCGAACAAGGCCGCACCGCTGATCAAGCCGAGGTTGCGCGACAGGGCGAGCAGGCCGGAAAGACTGCCCCGCTCCTCCGGCGCGGCACCCAGCATCGCCGATGTATTGTTCGCCGACTGCAGCAACTGGTAGCCTGGCGTCAGCAGCAACATGCCGGCCAGAAAGCCCGCCAAACCCGCAACGGCCGACCCTACGGCGAGCGCACCGGCCCCGGTAGCGGCAATGCCCAGACCCAGGACCGCAACCCGCACCGTTCCCAAGCGATCGACCAGGCGCCCGGCCGGCACACCGGAGAGCGCGGAAATCACCGGCCCGAAGGCCATGACCAGTCCAAGTTGGGCAGCAGATAAACCCATTCCCGTCGATAGAAGGAAGGGCCCGAGGACCAGCGTTCCCATCATGACGCAGGCGATCAGCGCATTGCTCAGCAAGGCCATACGCAAGCCCGGCGCCCCCAAGTGCCGCAGGTCGATCAACGGCGACGGCGAGGCGGACAACGAGCGGTACAGCCCATAGCCGAACAGGCTGGCCAGCAGCGCGCACGAAAGCTGCGCGAATCCACTCTCCCATCGCGAGGCAAAGGCCAGGGCATAGAGGGCGAGCGTCAGAACCAGCCAGCCGCTGCTTTTCCAGTCAAACGCCCGGCCGCTGGCGGAAGGCGGCGATGCGCTTCGATCCCGGGACGGCAGGAGCATCAGGCCGACCAAGGCGACGCCCCCCGGCAATAGAAAAATCGCCTGCCACGAAAACAGCGCCAGCAACCCGCCACCCAAGGCCGGGCCGCTCGCCGTGCCGACGGCCGACAAGGTCCCGAGCAGGCCCATCGCCCGTCCGGTCTGCGCCACCGGCACCCAGTCGCGGACCAGCGCCACGGCCAGCGTCATCAACAGCGCAGCGCCGCTGCCCTGAATGAAGCGCACCACGATGAGGGAATGCACATCCGGCGCCATGGCCGCCGCCACCGAGGCCAGCGAGAAAATCGCCAGCCCCCAGCGGAGAATGCGCATCCGCCCGAGCAGGTCACCCAGACGCCCGGCAATCAGCACGAACACGGTGAGGCCCAGCAGGTAAGCCAGAACCACCCATTGCAACTCGGCAAACGACGCACCCAAAGCCGCGCCCAGCGCCGGCAGGGCCACATTCGCCGCGCTGCCACCCAAGGCCGACAGGAACATGGCCAGGGCGAGCACAGGAAAGCCGCTCCTGCCTCCATTTGGCAAGGCCTTACCGCCTGCGAAGGCGACTTGTATTGATTCCATATCCAACTCCTTTCCGCTTGACGGAAGATCAACACAAGCGCAGTCTGCTCGCTCAAGTTGACTTGAGGTCAAGGGGAATTTTCATGGATATCGGCGAAGTCATCCGGCAAAGCGGCCTGCCCGCCTCGACGCTGCGCTACTACGAGGAACGCGGCCTCATCCGACCGCTCGGCCGGCGCGGCCAGCGCCGTATCTACGGCCCCGACGTGCTGGAGCGCCTGTCACTGATCGCCCTCGGCCGCACGGCCGGCTTCTCGCTCGAGGACATCGCGCAGATGTTCGCGCCGGACGGGCAAATCCATATCGACCGCAGCCAACTCCTGGCCCGCGCCGAACAGATCGAGCACACCATCACCCGCCTGCAGGCCCTCAGCAACAGCCTCCGCCACGCCGCCGCCTGTCCCGCCCCCAGCCACCTCGAATGCCCTTCTTTCCAGCGCTTGCTACGCGAGGCCGCGCTTGAGGCAAGGAAGACGCCAACCTTGGATAGCGATGCGTGAATCGATGGCCAGCTACTGCCACATCGCAGAGTTGAGCGGGGAGAGAAGGCAACAATCAGCCAAAAGCTATTTCTCGATAGCTCTGGGAAGCAGCCATGTGACTGACTGATAAAACCCCTGAAGCTGTGCCAAGGAAGATGCACACAACCAAGCCACAAAAACAAGATCACTTCATTGATCTTATTACAAAACCAAGGTAATCTAAGATCAGATAACTGACCTTGCAGGATCACCATGCTCCAAATTGCCAAAGCTGACATCGTTTCGCGCCTTAAGTTTGATAACCCTTGGTGGGATCAAACTCCCAGCGGCAAAGTTGCCTTTGAAGACACGCCACGACGGAAGTATTTTGATCCTTTCCATCGTGCTATCACGGATAGTTCCGTTCGTCGAGCAATAGTGCTAATGGGACCTCGAAGGGTTGGCAAAACAGTGATGGTTTATCACTCGATTAAAGCTCTGCTTGATGTACAAGTGGCTTCCAGAAATATTTTATACATCTCACTTGAAACCCCAATTTACACAGGGCTTTCTTTAGAAAAGATTCTCGGTTTTTTTCAAGAATTATATGACCATAAGCGAGACGCAGTTCTTTATGTATTTTTTGATGAGATCCAATACTTAAAAGACTGGGAGATCCACCTAAAATCTCTCGTTGACTCCTATCCATCATATCGTTTTGTGGCAACAGGTTCCGCTGCAGCTGCACTTCGACTAAAGAGCAACGAATCCGGGGCTGGACGATTTAGCGATTACATTTTGCCTCCTCTAACATTTGCCGAATATTTAATGTTTATTGGCCGCGAATCAGCGCTCGTGGAGACAATAAAGAACACGGATTCACCATACGAATATATTGCCAATGATATCGACGCACTGAATGACGAATTCGTTAACTATCTAAATTATGGAGGTTATCCAGAGGCTGTTTTTTCGGCAACAGTTCGCCAAGACCCTGGGCAATATATAAAAAGCGACATTATCGACAAAGTTCTATTGCGTGACCTTCCTAGTCTGTATGGAATTAGCGATATTCAGGAACTGAATCGCCTTTTTACCACCTTGGCTTACAACACTGGAAACGAAGTAAGCCTGGATGCATTATCAAAATCATCTGGGGTGGCGAAGAACACGATCAGAAGGTATCTAGAATATCTTGAGGCTGCTTTTCTAATCAGACGAGTTGAACGGATCGATCAAAATGCAAAGCGCTTTAAGCGAGCCATGTGTTTCAAGGTCTATTTAACAAACCCATCCATGCGAGCCGCATTGTTTGGCCGAGTTACATCTGATGCAGAAGCAATGGGCGCCCTCACTGAGACGGCAATTTATAGCCAGTGGCAACACAGCAAACAAACGGAGTTGTATTACGCTCGCTGGAACTCAGGAGAAATTGATATTGTTTCTTTGGCTGGCACCAATCAGCAACCAAGCTGGGCCGTGGAAGTCAAGTGGAGTGACAGACCGTTTGTATCTCGTGGCGAGCTAGATAACTGCGTCGAATTTGTTGGAAAAAATCCAACAGTAAAAAGTTCAATTCTCGTAACCAGCAAGACAATTAACGAATCTGAAATAACTTATAAAGGCGTCCGATTTCAGTTCAGACCTGCAAGTCTCTATGCATACATGCTAGGAGCAAATATTTTGCGACGCGTTGACGATGTTTTTTCTTAAGCATGGCACTATTCCACGACGGCTTCTCTCGAATACCTGCAGTTAAACCTTTGGCCGACATGGCTGGCATGTATTGGGGTGAATCCCTCCACTAAAGACAGC
>CAMKYP010000163.1 GCA_946477505.1 uncultured Dechloromonas sp.
GCCAGCTTGGTCTGCGACACGTCGTGCTGGTACTGGCCGACGCCGATCGACTTCGGCTCGATCTTGACCAGCTCGGCCAACGGGTCCTGCAGGCGGCGGGCGATGGATACCGCGCCACGGATCGACACGTCGAGGTCTGGGAATTCCTTGGCAGCCAGTTCGGAGGCGGAGTAGACCGAGGCGCCGGCTTCCGACACCACAATTTTCGTCAGGCGCGCTTCCGGGTACTTCTTCATGACGTCCTGCACCAGCTTGTCGGTTTCGCGGCTGGCCGTGCCGTTTCCGATGGCGACCAGCGATACGCCATGCATCGAAGCGAGGCGGGCGATGGTCGAGATCGAGCCGCCCCAGTCGTTGCGCGGCTCATGCGGGTAGATGGTGGCGGTGTCGAGCAGCTTGCCGGTGGCGTCGACGACGGCGATCTTGCAGCCAGTGCGGATGCCCGGGTCGATGCCCATGGTCACGTGCTGGCCGGCCGGCGCGGCGAGCAGCAGGTCCTTGAGGTTCTTGCCGAAGATGCGGATGGCTTCCTCCTCGGCCCGTTCGCGCAGTTCGTTCATCAGCTCCAGTTCGAGGTGGGTATAGACCTTGACCTTCCAGGTCCAGCGCACGGTGTCCTGCAGCCATTTGTCGGCCGGACGGTTCTGGTGCTTGATGCCGAAGCGGGCGGCGATGCGCTGCTCGCAGGGGTTGGGACCGGGCTTGATGTTGTCCTCGTCGAGTTCGGAATCGAGCACCAGCGTGACACCCAGCACGCCCTCGTTGCGGCCGCGCAGCAGGGCGAGGGCGCGGTGCGAGGGCATGGCCTCGATCGGTTCGGCGAAGTCGAACCAGTCGCGGAACTTGGCCCCTTCGGCTTCCTTGCCCTCGACGACTTTCGAGCGGACCTGGCCATGCTCGGTGAGGTATTCGCGCAACTGGGCCAGCAGGTCGGCATCCTCGGCGAATTTTTCCATCAGGATCTGGCGGGCACCGTCGAGCACGGCCTTGGTGTCGGCGAAACCGGCTTCGGCGTTGAGGTATTTTTCGGCTTCGTCTTCCGGCGTCAGGTTCGGGTCTGCGAGCAGGCCCAGCGCCAGCGGCTCGATGCCGGCTTCGCGGGCGATCTGCGCCTTGGTACGGCGCTTCTGCTTGTACGGCAGGTAGAGGTCTTCGAGGCGCTGCTTGGTTTCGGCGTCGTCGATCTCGGCCTTCAGCTCGGGCGTCAGCTTGCCCTGTTCGTCGATGCTGGCCAGGATGGCCGCACGGCGGTCTTCCAGCTCACGCAGGTAGCCGAGGCGCTCTTCCAGGGTCCGCAGCTGGGTGTCGTCCAGTCCGCCAGTGACTTCCTTGCGGTAGCGGGCAATGAAGGGCACGGTGGCGCCTTCGTCGAGCAGGGCGATGGCGGCGTTGACCTGGGCCGGGCGAACGTTTAGTTCAAGGGCGATGCGGTGTTCTATGGGTGCGAGCATGGGTGCGGCAGTGCAGCAAAAAAGGGGGGTGAACTATGCGCAATACTTCCGGAAAATACAACCTCGCGCAGTTGGTGTAGGATGGTTGAGATCGATATTCCAATTGAATCGAGGAGGAGGGGGTATGAAAGTAGAAACCTATTTGTTCGGTGCGGTCGAGGTGAGTCCGGAAAAGGTCATTGCATTCCCGAATGGCTTGGTTGGGTTCGAGCAGAACAAGCGGTTCATGCTGGTGCATGAGGAGGGCAAGGCGCAGCCGAGCAGTTACACGCTGCAGTCGCTGGACGATCCGGCGCTGGCCTTGCAGATCGTCGATCCGGTGACGCTCGGTTTCAACTACGAGCTGGCGCTGTCCGATGCCGAGATGGCCATCCTGCAATCGCCTGCCGTCGAGGATGTTGCCGTGATGCAGGTTTTGTTCAAGCAGGAAGAGGGCGGCAAGGCGGCGATCATCCCGAGCCTGCGCGCGCCGCTGGTGATCAATACCAAGGCACGTGTCGGCCTGCAGAAGGTCATGGAGCAGGTGAGCCAGAACATCACCCTGTCGAACCTGGCCAGCACCGTCTGAAGCGAACGTTCCCGCTTTTCGAAAGGCCGCCCTCGTCATGATGGCGGCTTTTTTACGGGTACTTACTTGCCGCGCTGCAGCCTTTGGGCGATTTCGCCGTCGCAGGCATTGGCTACCCGCGCATATTCTTCGTCGGTATCAATCAAGGCCTGCGCCGCGTCGACTTTTCGCAGTTCGCGCTGCACGTAAGGCAGCCAGCGTTCGTTCAGTTCGTCCTGCAAGCGTCCCGTGGACTGGCCGACCGGACCTCGCCACGGCCCGCCGGTGGCAAAACGGGCGTTGAGCGTATCGGCAAGTGTTTTCTCGATGTCGGCCTGATGCTTGCGGTAAGCCGCCACGTGCCGCATCTCGTGTTCGTGAATTTCCTTGTGGGCGCAGCTGCCCGGTGGAAACTCGCGGGCCACGTAGACGGTCATCGGGCTGAACCCGTAGGTCAGGACGATCTGCGGGCTGGCGCATTCCCCCGCGTCAGGCCGAGCACCTGCCGGCCGGGACGGGCCTCTGGGTCGAGCCGAGGTTGGTCAGCGAACGGTAGCTGTAGGTCGTGTTGAGCGCCAGCGGCGTTTCCAGCAGCTTGACGGTTACCGAGGGCTTGGGGAGTTCGGCGCATGGGTCGGCCGCCCGGACTGGCGAGGCCAGGGCCAGCAAGGCAAGGGCGACCAGGGGCGACATGGCGTGCTCAGATTTCCTGAAGCTGGTCGCGGTAGCGCGCGGCGTTATCGACGTAGTGCTCGGCCGATTTTTTCAGGTTCGCGATATCCGCATCGCTCAGTTCGCGCACGACCTTGCCCGGCGAGCCGACGATCAGCGAACGATCGGGGAAGACCTTGCCTTCGGGGATCAGCGTATTGGCGCCGACGATGCAGCCCTTGCCGATCACGGCGCGGTTGAGGACGACCGAGCCGATGCCGATCAGGCTGCCGTCGCCGACCGTGCAGCCGTGCAGCATGACCAAATGGCCGACAGTGACGTCGTTACCGATGTGCATCGGCACGCCCTCGTCGGTGTGCAGCACCGAGCCGTCCTGGATGTTGGTGTTGTCGCCGATGTGGATCGGGTCGTTGTCGCCGCGCAGGGTGGCGTTCCACCAGATCGAACTGTTCTTGCCGAGACGCACGTCGCCGATGACGGTGGCGTTGGGAGCGACCCAGGCGTTGTCGCCGAGTTGCGGCTGTTTGTCGCCGAGTTTGAAAAGGGGCATCTGTGTCTCCTGTTGATCGTGAAGGGCGGTCTTCCTGTCGGTGGTCGCCCCGGGTCCGGCCGCCAATGTTACGCTGAGAGGCGGCTGGGAGCAGCACTGCGGGGCGAGACAATACAACAGGAGTCGATATGAATTTTCGTGGAATCAAGTCGTGGCAATGGATTCTGATGGCCATTGCGCTGCTGGCGGCAATCGATTGGGCCATCCAGCGGCCCGACCCGCGCACGCGCGAACTGAACCAGGCGTTGGCGACGCAGGCCAGCCAGAAATTGCGGGACTACCCGTATCCGTTCCAGGTGATCCGGGTCGAAGGTGATACGGCGGTGATGGGCACGCCGCGCAATTTCGACATGCCGGCCTTCCGCATGCTGGGGGTGCTGTATCCCGACATCAACGTCAAGGATGCCAATAACCCGGCCTTCATCGCCGTCGAGCGTCTGCTCGGCCAGGTTCAGGACGAAGCCAAGGATATCGTGCTGGCCCAACCGGGTATCAAGCAGGTGCGCTGGGAGCTCGACAGAAACTGGTTGCAGCGCAAGGGCATCGAGGTGCCGGTCAAGCCTTGAGGATGGGCGAAACTGGCTCGGTGCCCGCCAGTTTCTGTACCACCAGGCTGCCGACCATGTCGCCTTCGACATTGACAGCGGTGCGTACGGTGTCGAGGATGCGGTCGATGGGTAGCAGGATGGCGATGGCTTCGGTAGGCAGGCCGACCGATTCGAGTACGAGCACCATCGACAGCATGCCGACGCTGGGGATGCCCGGCGCGCCGATGGCGCCCAGCATGGCGACGAAGAAAATGATCATCTGGCTGGCGATGTCGAGTTCGATACCGGCCAGGCGGGCGACGAAGAGGGCCGCCGCCGCCTCGTAGAGGGCGGTGCCGTCCATATTGACCGTGGCGCCGAGCGGCACCACGAAGCTGGCAATATCTTTCCGGACGTGCAGGTGCTGCTCGGTACAGCGCAAGGTAATGGGCAGCGTCGCCGCGCTGGAACTGGTGACGAAGGCTGTCAGTAGCGCTTCGCGCGAACCCTTGAAGAACGACCAGGGCGAATGGCGGGTGACCAGCCAGAGGATGAGCGGTAGGACGATGATGCCGTGGAACAAGGTCGAACCGATGACGACGGCGATAAAGTGGCCGAGGCTGGCCAGCAGGGCATGGTTCTGCGTGGCGACCAGTTGCAGCAGCAGGGCGGCGAGGCCGAGCGGGGCGAGGCGCATGATCCAGCCGACGATCATCAGGCAGAGCTCCTGCAGTTCGGTCATCAGCATGCGGATGTTGCGGTAGCGCTCGCCGCCGATGACCAGCGCAATGCCCAGGAACAGCGCAACAATAACGACAGCCAGGATGTCGCCCTGGGCCAGCGCCTTGAACGGGTTCTGGAACAGTCCGCGCATGAACTGCGCGATGTAGTCGGGTAGTGGCATCTGCCGCGCCTGGTAGTTGCGGGTCGCCTCGGCGAACATTTCCAGTTGCAGTCCTTCGCCGGGGCGGAAAATATGCGCAGCACCGAAACCGAAGACGATGGCGATGGCCATGGTCAGGAAAAAGAAAGCCAGCGTCGTCTTCCATACCCGGTGCATCTGGTCGTGGGCGCGCAGGTTGGCAACGCCGGTGACGATGGAGGCGAAAACCAGCGGCACCAAGACCATGCGCAGCAGATCGAGGAACAGGTTGCCGACCATCTTGGCGCCGTAGAGCACCTCCGGCACGACCGGCGTGGCGTTCGGTGTCGACAGCCAGCTGCCGCCCGCCAGGCCGAGCAGGCAGCCGATCAGGATTTGCGTGTTCAGCGAAGGGAGTCTCATGGCGCGGTTCGGGGGTGGAAATGCGCCAATTCTACGTTGTCGGCAGCGCTGACGACTGGCATCATCGCCGCTTCTTATCGGGAAATTGGGACATGAGCGAACTTTCGGCACTGACCGCCGCCATACAGGCCTTTCGCGATGCGCGCGACTGGCGCCAGTTCCATTCCTTGCGCAATCTCATCGTGTCGCTCAATCTCGAGGCGGCCGAACTGCTCGAGTTGACGCAGTGGAAGAGCGATGCCGAGATCGATGCGATGCCGGGCGATGCGAAATCTGCCGAGGCCCTGCGCGACGAATGCGCCGATATCCTGCTTCTTCTGCTGCTGGTCGCCGACAAGGCCGGCATCGATCTCGCCGAGGCGGCTCATGCCAAGCTGCGCAAAAACGAACTCAAGTACCCCGTCGCCAAGGCCTACGGTTCGCGGGCCAAGTACACCGAGTTCAGCTAGCTGGCGAGGTGTGTCGGTCGGCGGGGTTCCGGCTCAGACCGATTCGCTCTCCAGCGCGTATTTTGCGCCGTCGCCCTGGGCCAGCAGTTCGGTGACCCGGGGCAGGGTTTCGTGCAGCTTCTTTTCCAGCGTCCACGGCGGGTTGATGATGAACATGCCGCTGCCGTTCATACCGAAGCCGTCCCTGGCTGGCGCCTTCACTTCCAGCGTCGCGTGCAGCCAGTTCTTGGCGCCCAGTCCTTTCAGCCTTTCCGGCAATTGGCGGGATTCGAGCTTGGCGAGCATCGGGTACCACACCGCGTAGGTTCCGGTCGGGAAGCGCTTCAAGGCTTCCTGCATGCCCTTGACTACCGCGGCATAGTCGTTCTTGGTTTCGTAGGACGGGTCGATCAGCACCAGGGCGCGCCGGGGCGGGGGCGGTAGCAGCGCCTTCAGACCGGCGAAGCCGTCGCCTTCGGAAACCGTGACGGCGCGGCCGCTGCCCTTGAAGCATTCCTGCAGCAGCTTGATGTCCGTGCTGTGCATTTCGAAGACACGCAGCCGGTCGCTTTCGCGCAGCAACTGGCGAGCCAGCCACGGCGACCCCGGGTAATGCTTGAGCTGGTCGTCGGGATTCAGTTGGCGGACCAGATCGACATAGTCGGTGACCGCCGGCGGCAGGCCCTTGGCATCCCATAGGCGGCCGATGCCGTCCTTGTATTCGCCGAGCTTGGTGGCGTGCGGCGATTCCAGCGAATAGCGCCCCGCTCCGGCGTGGGTGTCGATGATCCAGAACGGCGACGGCTTCTCGCCCCTGTACTCCGCGATCTGGACGAGGATGAGGTGTTTCAGCACGTCGGCATGGTTGCCGGCGTGAAAGGCGTGGCGGTAGCTGAGCATCGGGAGGGGGCCTGTTTCGGGTGGGTGATGTCCGGTAACGGAGCGATGCCGGACAGGCGGGAATTGTGCCGCGTAGTCGTTGCGGCAGGCAAGCGCCGTGGCGAGCGGCTGGCCGTTCTAGTCGGGGACCTGATCCAGGGAGAAAAAAGCCAGGCCGTCGTTGGCTTCCATGCAATTGCCGAGTTGGCGGAGCAGGGAGCGTCCGGGCAGCTTGACCAGAACCTTCTGGCCGGAACGATAGCTGCCTGGCGGTATGATCAGGCCGGAAAACTTGCCGTAAGCCGGCAGACTGTGCAGAAAGATGGCCCTGCAATCGTCCACGATACCTTCGATGGTGACATCGACCACGCTGACCTGTGGCGACATCAGTTGGAGCCCGATTTCCAGGCGGACCTGCGACGATGAAATACGGCGTACGAAACAAACATGGATCTTGCTCGATTCGCGGGGTTGCAGGGCGACAACGTCGCCTGCACCCAGCGTTTTCTTTTCTCCCTTGATGAAGCGCAGGCGGAATCCATCAGGGCTTTCGTCAACCAGCGCCCATTCGCTGGACGTGAATTCACGCCCGTTGTAGCGATGGGCGGCGTCGACCGAGCGCCGCGAAAAAGCATTGCCGTCCAGAAAGTTGACGACGGAATTGAATCCGGAAACCAGATCGCCGCGGGGTCGGAAGTGGGTTCGGCTGAAGCGCCGTGAACTCTTGCCACCAATGGCCACGCGCAGCGATTGCAGCACGGCGGGCGGGGCATTGAGATCAGGCTCGACGGCCTTGCCGGGGCGGCGCGTGATATTGCGATCGAGTGCCGCCAGCACCTGCGAGCAGTCGACCAGCAGGCTGCCGAAGGTGGAGGTGGATGCCGGCAGGCGCGAGAGCGGGTAGCCCGGATTACCTTCGTCGGGACGTACCATGAAGCAGGAGTCCGGATGCTTGATGCCGGCGGGGTCGGCCAGCGCATCGCCAATGCTGGCATAGGCCGCCAGTTGACGCGAGCAGATGTTGATCATCTCCAGATCGGAACGCGGCAGCTTGCTGGGTTCCAGGTAAGCGAACAGGAGCGCGCCGAGGTATTCGTGCTCGATGGGTGCCGTTTCGCCGTTCAGCGGCATCGCTAGCGGCCCGCGCACCATTTGGTAGAGATCGTGCAGCGTCTGCCAAGATGACGCGGAGGGCGCGGCGTAGGCCCGGTAGGCCAGCAGCTGGCGACGGGAGACCATGGCCATGGCGCGCTGGACGTTGCGGTGGAAAAGGTGGCTCATGCCGCCTTCCAGTTGCCCCTTGTTGATGCCTCGCGCAATGCCGGCGTAAGCAATCGAAAGGCCCTTCAGCAGGTTGTCGACGTGAAGTGCGGCGGTAGTCGTAACGAGCGGCAGCGGCAGGACGGCCTGGCTGATTTCCTGCTCGAGCCTCGGGAGCGCCTGCTCGGTTTCGTGCCGGATGTCCTCGAGCAGCTTGAAGCGCATGTGGAGGTTGGGCTGGCGATTCACCGTCGGCAAAACCGTGCTGGCCAGTTTGGCGACCGTTTCCTGCGGAGAAAGGCCGACCAGGGTATCCAGCAGACCGCGGACTGCCGCAACGCTCTTTTGTTCGGCACTTGATGGGCCGAACGGGAGCAACTCGCGAAGTAATTGCAGCGGGGAGTCCATGATCAGGGGATGAATTTTGACGCTCGAATTATCAGATAAATCTGATCGATTTTCTGTGGAGAATTTCCGCTTTTCGTATACTAAGGAAACTCTGCATAAGCGCCCATCATGCAGCGCAATTTGAGAAAATGACGG
>CAMKYP010000164.1 GCA_946477505.1 uncultured Dechloromonas sp.
CGATCGATACGCACGAGGAATGGTTGCGTAACGCATCGCATCTTCGCCGCCTGTCCAAACTCGCGGATCGTATTTCCGATCTTGAGAAAAAACTTAAACAAAAATATATAGAGGGTTGATTAAATGGATATTCATGAAATTCTTGATCATTTGCCGCATCGCTACCCCTTTCTGCTGATCGACCGTGTGGTCGAAGTCGTGCCTGGCAAATCGATTCACGCCTACAAGAACGTGACTATCAACGAGCCCTTTTTTGTCGGCCATTTTCCGCACCATCCGGTCATGCCGGGCGTGCTGATCATGGAAGCGCTGGCCCAGGCGGCCGGCATCCTGTCGTTCAAGACTGAAGGAAAGAAACCGACCGAAAGTGACGTGTTCTATTTTGCCGGTATCGACGAGGCACGTTTCAAGCGCCCGGTCATGCCGGGCGATCAGTTGCATCTGCATGTCGAGATCGAGCGTCAGATGCGCGGCATCTGGAAGTTCAAGGGCGAGGCCAGGGTCGATGGCCAGCTGGCGGCCGAAGCACGACTGATGTGCGCAAAGCGGGATCTGTAACATGATCCACCCGACTGCCATTGTCGATCCGGGCGCCAGGATCGGCGCCAATGTCGAGATCGGTCCCTATTCGATTGTCGGTCCCGATGTCGAGATCGGCGATAACACGGTTATCGGCCCGCATTGCGTGGTTCGCGGCCATACGCGGATCGGTCGCGACAATCGCATCTTCCAGTTTTGTTCGCTTGGCGAAGTGCCGCAGGACAAAAAGTATGCCGGTGAGCCGACCCGCCTGGAAATCGGCGACCGCAACACCATTCGCGAATTTTGTACCTTCAATCTGGGAACGGTTCAGGATCGGGGCGTGACGTCGATCGGCGACGACAACTGGATCATGGCCTATGTGCATATTGCCCATGATTGCCAGGTCGGCAACAAGGTGACCTTTGCCAATAATGCCTCGCTGGCGGGGCATGTGGTGGTCGATGACTGGGCGATTCTCGGCGGTTTTACCGGCGTTCATCAGTTCTGCCGCATCGGTGCGCACGTGATGACGGCGGTCAGCACGGTCATTCTCCAGGATGTTCCGCCGTACCTGATGGCAGCCGGCAACACGGCCCAGCCCTATGGTATCAACGTCGAGGGGCTGAAGCGACGCGGCTTCAACGCTGATGCAATCACCTCGCTCAAGCGCGCCTACCGAACCCTTTACAAGTCGGGGCTGCTGCTCGAGGAAGCGAAGGCCAAACTGGTCGAGGACGCCAAGACCCAGCCGGACGTTCAGCGTTTCGTCGATTTCCTCGAGGTCTCGAAGCGCGGCATCATTCGCTGACATGGGCAAGGCAGTAAGAATTGCCGTGGTGGCAGGGGAGGCCTCCGGGGATCTCCTGGCCAGCCACCTGATCGGCGCATTGAAAAAGCATCTGCCGGATGCCGTTTTCTACGGTATTGGCGGCCCCAAGATGCAGGCGCAAGGGTTCGACGCCTGGTGGCCGATGGACAAGCTGTCGGTCATGGGCTACTGGGATGCCCTGAAGCACTATCGGGAAATCGCCGGTATTCGCCGCCAACTGAAGAAGCGCCTGCTCGAACTGCGCCCGGATGTCTTCATCGGCGTCGATGCACCGGATTTCAATCTGGGGCTGGAGGCCGACCTCAAGGCGGCTGGCGTGCGCACCATTCACTACGTCAGCCCTTCGATCTGGGCTTGGCGCGGCGGGCGCATCAAGAAAATCGCCCGTGCCGTCAACCGGGTGCTGGCGCTGTTCCCGATGGAGCCGCCGCTTTACGAAAAAGAGCGGATTCCGGTGACCTACGTCGGGCATCCGCTGGCCGACATCATTCCATTGGAAACCAGCAAGCTTGCCGTACGCGAAAAGCTCTCGCTGCCGAGGGACTACCCGGTCTTTGGCATGCTGCCGGGCAGCCGTCGTGGCGAACTGGAGATGATGGCCGACACCTTCGTCCAGACGGCCAGGATCATTCGCGAGCGTTTCCTGCCGCAAGCGATTTTTGTCGTGCCGCTGGCCACCCGTGAAACGCGGCTCCAGTTCGAGGCCGCCATCTATCGCCAGCAGGCCGGCGACGTGCCTTTCCGCCTGCTCTTCGGCCATGCCCAGGATGCCTTGGGCGCGGCCGATGTCTCGCTCGTTGCCAGCGGTACGGCCACGCTCGAGGCGGCGCTGATCAAGCGCCCGATGGTCATCACCTACAAGATCGCCAAGTTCTCGTACTGGTTGATGAAGCGGATGGCCTACCTGCCGTATGTCGGCTTGCCCAATGTACTGGCCGGGCGTTTCGTCGTGCCGGAAATTATCCAGGACGAGGCGACGCCGGAAAATCTCGCGGAGGCGCTGGTCAAGCTGTACGCAGACAAGGGCAACGCGGAAGCCGTCGAAGAGGCGTTCACCGACATCCATCTCCAACTGCGGCAGAACACTGCCGAGAAGGCTGCGCGGGCGGTTATCGAATGCCTGAACTGATCGTTCCCGAGGGCCTCGTCTGCGGCATCGATGAGGCCGGGCGTGGCCCGTTGGCCGGCCCCGTGGTCGCTGCCGCGGTGATTCTCGACCCGGCACGCCCCATCGTCGGCCTGAACGATTCCAAGAAACTGAGCGACAAGAAGCGCGATGCGCTGGCTGTCTTGATCCGCGAAAACGCCCTTGCTTGGTGCGTTGCCGAGGCGACGGTCGAGGAAATCGACCGTCTCAATATCCTGCATGCGACGATGCTGGCCATGCAGCGTGCGGTTGCCGGTTTGTCGGTGCGTCCCGAGCGTGCGCTGGTTGACGGTAATCGTTGCCCACCGCTCGATATGCCAGCCGAAGCCGTGGTCAAGGGCGACGGCAAGATCGCCTCGATTGCCGCCGCATCCATCCTGGCCAAGACCGTCCGCGATGCCGGCATGCTGACCTTGCATGCGGCGTACCCACAGTACGGTTTCGACCGCCACATGGGCTATCCCACTGCGGCGCACTTTGCCGCGCTGGAGGCGCATGGCGCGTCGCCGGTGCATCGCACGAGCTTCGGGCCGGTGGCGCGGCAACTTTCCCTGCTGTGAAGCTTATCCAGTCGCGCGACAACGCCTTGTTCAAGCAGCTCAAGAAGCTGGCGGAATCCGGGCGCGAACGGCGCAAGTCGGGGCTGACGCTGCTCGATGGCGTGCATCTCGTCCAGGCTTACGAAGCGGCCTTCGGACGCCTGGATACCTTGATTGTTGCCGAGTCGGCAAGCGGTGAAGCGGCTGCCTATGCCGCTGGCCGGGAGCATGTCGTGCTGGCGGATGCCTTGATGCGCGATCTGGGTTTGGTGGATACGCCAAGCGGCCTGCTGGCGATGGCGCCGATACCGGCAGCCAGGGAGGGAATTCGCCGGGATCGCGATGCGATTCTGCTTGACGGTGTGCAGGATCCGGGAAATCTTGGAACCTTATTGCGCACTGCGGCCGCTGCCGGCATCCGGCAGGCCGTTCTTTCGCCCGGGTGTGCCTCGGCCTGGGCGCCCAAGGTGCTGCGCGCCGGGCAGGGTGCTCACTTCGCCCTGAGCATCCATGAGGATGTCGATCTTCTGACCGTGATGGCCGATTATGCCGGGACGACGGCAGTGACTTGCCTTGATGGCGCAACGTCGCTCTACGAAGCCGCCTGGTCCGGGCCGGTCGCCTGGGTGTTTGGCGCGGAGGGGCAGGGGGTCGGCCGGCCGTTGATCGAGGCCGCTCGTTTGCGCCTTCGGATACCGATGCCGGGGGACGTGGAATCGCTCAACGTCGCGGCCGCTGCGGCGGTTTGCCTGTTTGAGGGGGTGCGCCGACGGCTGCGCTGAAGCCCGGTCTGGCCGACGTAGGCCGGTATCGATACCGCGCCGTTACTTGGGCGATCTTTTCGATCAGCACTCCAGCAGCACCGGGAAGCGCTACTTTCCCGGTGCTGTCGCCTGGAATTACAGCGTGTTCGGGTACTCGCCGCGAGCCGGGTAATCGTTGGCGATGACGAAATCGATGGCACCCAGAAGGTCGGCGAACTGGGGGCGCGCGAAGGGCATGGTCTGCACGGCGCCGTAATACAGCGTGCCGTCCGGTCGAACCAGGAATACCCCGGGTTCGCTGAACAAGGCGGGCTCCTCGATGCCGATCGACGTTTTTCCGCGCGATTCGCTGATATAGAGGCCCCACTGGCGGGCGCTTGCCATCGACAGTCCGTAGCCGAATTGCAGCGCCGTGGCGTTGACCTTGTCAGCCATTGCGACGCCGCGTTCCTGATCATCGCTGCTGATCGCAATAACCTGTACTCCGCGCTTGTTGAATTCCGGGGTAAGGCGCTCCAGCTCCATCAGATACTTGGCGCAAATCGGGCAATGCAGGCCGCGATAAAACACGATCAGATCGAAGCGCTCGCCAGGCTTGGCGCCGAGGACGAAACGCCCTCCGGTGGTGAGCGGGACATTCAAGGCGGGAACAGGCTTGCGGGGCATGAGGGCTTGTGCGGTCATGAGTTTTCCTTTGCGAGTTGATGGTGGTGAGTGAAGGTCCTGTCGATGTGCCGAGGGATGGCGGGCAACCCGGGCTCTTGGTCTTCATGGTGCAGTGTGATGGACGAATTGATATACTATGTTCAAAATTATTTGCATATCGTACAAAATGTCCATTTCCTCCCGCCTTGATCGCTTGTCGGCTCTGCTTGAAGCCTTGGCACCACGGGTTGAACTGATCGGGGAT
Organism: uncultured Dechloromonas sp.; assembly: GCA_946477505.1. Classification (GTDB taxonomy): domain Bacteria; phylum Pseudomonadota; class Gammaproteobacteria; order Burkholderiales; family Rhodocyclaceae; genus Azonexus. Next base: position 4,712 of record CAMKYP010000164.1, read on the forward strand.
GAGTGCCCTGTCGATACAGGCACGGTGGTGGCCCGCAGTTCGGCCCGCTTTCTGCAGCTGTACCTGCTGACTCAGGGGGAATTGGTATTGACCCAGTCGAGCCAGGTTCGCCATATTCCTTCCCCCTCGATCGTCATTTGTCGTTCCGATCTCTCGCACCGGGTGTCGGTTGTTGGAAAAGAGAATTCAGGGCATCTGGTGCGCGCCAAGGTCGCTATCGAAGGTCCGGCCGGTGCGCTGCTTTTCAACGAATTTTCCGAGCCGGTCATCTTGTCCCTGGCGCAGACCGACACGGCGCTGAGCCAGGCTGTTGCGCTGATTTCTTCCGAGCTTGCGGCCCCGCGCTGCGGTCAGCCTGCGTTGCTGAACCGGGCCGGAGATATTCTGTTCATCGGATTGCTGCGTCATCTTGTCGCCCATCCCGCGACCGGTAGCGGCTTGTTCAACGGCTTGGCGGACCCGCGCATCGCACGCGCGCTGGTGGCCTTGCACAGCGCGCCGCAGGAGGCATGGACGCTGGAGCGCATGGCCGCCGAGGCCGGCATGTCCCGCACGGCGTTCGCCAACACCTTTCGGGATGTCATGAATCAGACGCCGGGCAAGTATCTCGGGATATTGCGCCTGGCCATCGCGCGATCCGCCGTGGACTCGGGACGCGGATTGAAAAGGGCTGCCAAGGAGTCGGGATACGCCAGTTCCTCGGCCCTTTCCCGGGCGCTCTCGCGCGCGATGGAGGAGGAAGTCGCAAGCAGCAGTGCTTGATCCAGCCCAAGCGTCCTTTGGCGCCTGTAAGAAATCCGTGGTTTGTTCGACTGATGGTCGACGTTGTGTCTTTTACTCACGGAGAATACTCATGACCCTCATTAAATCCCTTCTCGCGATCGCGCTGCTGGCATCGGTCAATCTGGCTTCGGCGCTGGAAATAAAACCCTATTCGGCCGGGGCGCTGGCCGACCTGCAGGGAGCGGATAAGCCGGTAGCCCTGCATTTTCATGCCGAGTGGTGTCCTACCTGTCGCGCGCAGGAAAAGGTGTTCAATGGCTGGAAGGGCGATCCGGCGGTGCCCGGTACCTTGCTGGTCGTCAATTACGACAATGAACGTGAGTTGAAAAAGACCATGGGCGTGCGCAGCCAGTCCACCCTGATCGTTTTCAAGGGGAAGACCGAGACCGCACGACTGGCAGGCGATACTGATCCCAAGGCGCTGGCAAAAGCACTGGGCAGCGCCCGATAGCGTGCCATGGAGATTTCCCTTGGGCATTTGGGGCTCAGCGTACTGGCCGGTAGCCTGACCACGCTGTCGCCCTGCGTCTTTCCGTTGTTGCCGCTGGTGGTTGGCGGGGCCGTGCAGAACAACCGCCTGGCACCGGTGGCGATGGGCCTGGGCATGGCTACATCCTTCGCCCTGATCGGTATTTTCCTGGGTGCCTTGGGGCCGGCGCTCGATATCGACGCGGAGAGCGTGCGCCTGTTCGGTGGCTGGATGCTGATTGTCTTCGGCCTGGTGATGCTCGTCCCGGTTCTCAATGAACGCTTTACACAGTGGCTGGCTCCCATCGCCTCCCGCGCCAACAGTGCTTCGAGCCGGCTGGACAGTGGTTCCCTTGGGGGCGCATTGCTGCTTGGGGCGGTTCTCGGTCTTGTCTGGAGCCCCTGTTCCGGGCCGCTTCTTGCATCGGCACTGACGCTGGTCGCCAGCGAAGGTGGGGCGACCCGGGGCGGAATCGTGCTCGGGCTATTCGGGATCGGGGCGGCCATTCCGCTGGTTGCCGTGGCTTATGCCTCGCGGCGGGGATTCAACGCGGCGAGGGGTTGGGTGCTGAGCCGCATCGATGGCATCAAGAAGGCTTTCGGGGTGTTGATCCTGCTCACCGGCCTGGCGATTCTGAGCGGTGCCGATAAATGGCTGGAGGCCAGGGTGTTGACTCTACTGCCCGATGCCTGGGTACGCGCGACGACGCTGTTTTGATGGGGCAACGTAAAAAAACGGCGCAGGTGAATGCGCCGTTTTTTCGATGCTTGCCAGCGGTGGCTTGCTTATCGCAGCTTCAGTTCCTGCAGGATGGTCGTCGAGATTTCCTCGATCGACTTGCTGGACGAATCCAGCCAGCGGATGCCTTCGCGGCGCATCATCTTCTCGGCTTCGGCAACTTCGAAGCGGCAGTTGGCCAGCGACGCGTATTTGCTGCCGGCGCGCCGTTCCTCGCGGATCTGCGCCAGTCGCTCCGGCTGGATGGTCAGGCCGAATAGCTTGCCGCGGTGTTTTTCCAGCGTGCCCGGCAAGCGGCCGCGGTCGAAGTCTTCCGGAATGAGCGGGAAGTTGGCCGCCTTCAGGCCGAATTGCATGGCCAGGTAGAGCGAGGTCGGCGTCTTGCCGCAACGGGAAACGGCAACCAGAATGACGTCGGCTTCCTCCAGGTCGCGGTCGGTGATGCCGTCGTCGTGGGCCAGCGTGTAATTGATCGACTCGATGCGCTTCTTGTAGTCCGAACTGTCGGCCGAACCGTGCGAGCGGCCGACCGTGTGGTTCGATTTGCGCCCCAGTTCCGCTTCGAGGGGGGCCAGGAAGGAGTCGAAGTAGGACAGGCAGAAGGCATCGGCCTGGTGCACGATGCCGGACAGGTCGGGATTGACCAGCGTCGTGAACACGATCGGCCGCATGCCGTCGGCTTCGCCCTGGGCGTTGATGCGGGCGACGGCTTCCTGGGCTTTTTCCACGTTGTCGAGAAAGGGGATGCGAATCTGCTTGAATTCGACATCCTCGAACTGGGTCATCAGACTGTGACCCAGTGCCTCGACCGTCAGGCCGGTACCGTCCGAGACGAAAAATACGGTGCGTTTGATGGGATTTGGCATGGCCGGATTTTAACCGCTGTTGCGCAAGCCGGAGGCGATGCCGTTGATCGACAGGTGAATGCCGCGCGCTACCCGCTCGTCGGTCTCGCCGGCGCGGTGCCGCTTGAGCAATTCGACCTGCAGGTGGTTCAGCGGGTCCATGTACGGTGCGCGCAGCTTCAGCGAATTGCGCAACATCGCATTGTCGGCGAGCAGTTCATCCTGCTCCTCGATGGCCAGCAGGTGCTTGCGGGTCAGCTCCCATTCCGCCGTGATGCGGCTGAAGATGTGCTCGCGCAGCACGACATCGCTGACCAGTTCGGCATAGCGCGAGGCGATGGCGAGATCGGTCTTGGCCAGCACCATATCCATGTTCGACAGGAGCGTCCGGAAGAACGGCCACGATTTCAGCATGCGGCGCAGCGTGGCGAGGCCGTCGGGATTGTCTTGCAGGTAGCCTTCGACGGCTGAGCCGAAGCCGAACCAGCCCGGCAGCATCAGGCGGCATTGCGCCCAGCTGAAAACCCAGGGAATGGCCCGCAGGTCTTCAATGCGGTCGGACGCCTTGCGCGAGGCCGGGCGGCTGCCGAT
>CAMKYP010000165.1 GCA_946477505.1 uncultured Dechloromonas sp.
ACAGTTTGTCGCACCACGGGCGAATCGACAGCACTTGCTCCTGCGTGGCCTTGTCAGTCGGCGGCGGCGGCGCCGTGCCAGGACGAAAATTCGTTTCAAACTTCATGGTCAAACCCTCGGAATGGCTCCAGCGCATTCGACCGTGCCGACCACGGGGAGTTGCCCTGCCCGATGTCAGAAACGCAGACCGAGCGAGATGCGCGACTGGTTCTCCGCCGAGAAATTGACCTTGTGATCCCTGGCCAAGCGCACGAACAGGTCGCGATGGTCGTAGGTTATCGATACGCCACGCCCCGAAAACTTGGGCGCTTCTTCGGATTCACGGCCGCTTTTTTCGAAGAGATCGACCGTCAGGCGCTGCCGGTCGGCCCACTGCGCCCGCGCGACGAGATGCGTGATCGCCTGTTCGGTATGCAGGCGATTATCCTTGACGGTATAGAGCGACAAGCTGGTGCCGGCGGTCGGTCGCGCGCCGACGCCGTAAACGACCGAATCGTTGGGATCGAAGTTCAGGTTGTAGTAATCCCTGGCGTTGGTCCGGCCATAGCCCAGCAAGGCATGGATCGTCGTGCCGATTTCCAGGTTGACCGCCGTCCCGGCAAAGCCATGGGTAGCCAGTTGCAGGGACGGTATGAGCCGGGCGTACTCGGCTTCGAGGGTGAGTTCGTAGCCGGCTCGCGTCTGCTCGAATTCGGTGCCACGCCGGTAATGGCCCAACCAGAGGGCATGCATTCCACTGTTGGCACGCAGGTTGAGATCGCTTGCAGAATGCTGGTTGGTCGTGGCGTAGTAGGACGGCGTCAGCTTGAATGCCCACGCCTCCCCGGCCTCGCCGACACCTTCCGCCGCGCCTGGCCGCGACGCATCGGCCAAGGCCGCCGCCGGCATCGCCAACAACGGGGCTAACAACAGCGACAGGTGTTTTGCGGAGATCATGGAGGCATCATACCCGCTCGCCTTGCCAACCATCATCTGGCCCAGACCAATCGCATGAAAGTCGCGCGACGGCGTTGCCGGCCCGACAGCGCGACGGCAATCGGCAAACGTTTCTCTGCACACAGGGCAACCGCCTTCTGGCATGCTGTCTGCCGCCATGCTCGCCACCCTCCGCTCGCTGCCCCGTACCGTCTGGTTCATCGGCCTGATCAGCCTGATCAACGATGCGGCCAGCGACATGCTCTATCCGCTCATCCCGATCTACCTGGCTTCCGTGCTGATGGCCGGGCCTCGGGTGCTGGGCCTGATCGAGGGCATCGCCGAGGCGACGGCCAGCTTGCTCAAGCTGTTTTCCGGGGTCGTGGTCGACCGCACGCGGCGCGCCAAGCCGTGGATCGTGTTCGGCTACGCCCTGGCCGGATTTGCCCGGCCGGTGATCGCCTTCGTCACCGCCTGGCCGGCCCTGCTCTGCATCCGTTTTGCCGACCGTATCGGCAAGGGCTTGCGTTCGTCGCCGCGCGACGCGCTGCTCGCCGCCAGCGTTCCCGCTGCGCAGCGCGGCCTCGCCTTCGGCCTGCACCGCGCCATGGACAACGCCGGCGCCATCGTCGGCCCGCTCGTCGCGGCGGCCCTGCTGGCAACCGGCATGGCACTGCGCGATGTCTTCCTGTGGTCGCTGGTGCCGGCCATCCTCTGCCTGCTGCTGGCGACGGCGATACGCGAACCGGCCCACGAAGCCGCGGCCTACAAGCCATTCGACTGGCGCCTGAACGACATGCCGCCCGTTTTTCGACGTTACCTCGTCGTCGTTGCGTTGTTCACGCTGGGCAATTCGTCGAACATGTTCCTGCTCCTGCGGGCTCGTGAACTGGGTGTCGGCGAAGCCCAGATTCCCTTGCTGTGGGCTGCCATATCGGCTGTCGCCACCCTTTTTTCCACGCCGCTGTCGGCACTCTCCGACCGCTTCGGGCGCCGCCGCCTGCTGGTCGGCGGCTACCTGGCCTACGGCATTTTCTATATCACGCTCGGCAGTCTGGCCACGGATGGCCTCTGGTTGTTTGCGCTGTTCGGCTTCTACGGCCTGTTCATGGCTGCCACCGAGGGCGTCGAAAAAGCCCTGGTCGCCGACCTGGCACCGACTGAGCAGCGGGGAACGGCCTTCGGCTGGTTCAACCTGACCGCCGGCATCATGCTGCTGCCGGCCTCGCTGGTCTTCGGCTGGCTGTGGCAGGGCGTGTCCAGTTGGCTGGCGTTCGCGTTTTCCGGCGCTTGCGCCCTGTTCGCCGCGCTGCTGATGGCCCGCTGGGTGCTCCCTCGGCGGTCCGGGATTTCAGACGCCGACTGACGACCGCTCGGCGCCTTAAGGGAGCCTTAATCTAGCATCGTTAGACTCGGTTCCGACTCACTCCGGAACCTGTCATGCGCGCCCGACTTACCCCGTATTGCCTGATCCTGGCTCTCACCTGCCCGGCCGTCACCCTTGCCGAAACGCTAAGCCTGCAGACCGCCCAATTGAAGGCGCTCGGTATCGCCACGCAAGCGGTCGGCCATGCCGACGACGGCCGACCGGGCGGCTTGCCGGCCCGTGTCGTCGTCCCTAACGAGCAGATGCGTGTCGTCGCCGCACCGGTTGGCGGCATGATCGAATGGCTCGCCGTCGCCCCGGGCAGCAGCGTCAAACGCGGCCAGGTGGTGGCCCGCCTGGCCAGCCCGCAGGCGCTGGAATTGCAGCGCGATGCCTTGCAGGCCGGCAGTCAGTCGGCCTTGCTGCAGCAGAGCCTGAAACGCGACGAACAATTGTTCGCCGAGGGGCTGATCGCCGAATCGCGGCTCCAGGCTACCCGTGCCGCCGCCGCCCAGGCCGGGGCGCAAGCCAGCGAACGCAAGCAGGGCCTGGCCCTGGCCGGCATCGCACCGGGCAAGCTGGGCGGACCTTTGTCGCTGGTCGCGCCGATCGACGGCTTCGTGCTCGAACAGAGCGCGCAACTGGGGCAACGTGTCGAAGCGTCCGCCCCGATCTACCGTATCGCCCGGCTGTCGCCGCTGTGGCTCGAAATCCAGGCACCGCTCGGCCTGGCAGCAGGTTTGCGCGAAGGGATGCCGGTCAAGCTGAGTAACTCGGGGGTCAGCGGCAAGCTGATCGCAATCGGCCGCGCGGTCGACAGCGCAAGCCAAACCGTGTTGCTGCGGGCCAGCGTCGGCAAGGGAGCGGAAACGCTGACCCCGGGTCAGGTCATCGAGGTGGAATTGACCGCTGCCGGCGGCGCTGGCGAACGCCTGCCCGCCGCCGCCCTGTTCCGTCACGACGGCAAGACCTTCGCCTTCGTGCAAGTCGCCAGCGACGACAAGGGCGCCCGTTTCGAAGCGCGTGCCTTGCGCGTCATCAGCCAGGGTGGCGAGACAGCCGCCGTCGAGGGCGTCAAGGCCGATGAACGGGTGGCCGTCAAAGGCGTTTCCGCGCTCAAAGCCATGCTGACCGGCGTCGGGAAAGAATAATGCTGGCTGCCCTGATCCGCTTTTCGCTGACCCAGCGCCTGCTCGTTCTGGTCCTCACCGGGCTGCTCATCGGCGCCGGGATCGAGGCCTTTCTCGGGCTGCCCATCGACGCCTTTCCCGACGTATCGACCACCCAGGTCAAGATCATCCTCAAAGCACCCGGCATGACGCCCGAAGAGGTCGAGACGCGCATCGCCGTGCCGGTCGAGCAGGAAATGCTGGGCATCCCGCGCCAACGCCTGCTGCGCTCCGTTTCCAAGTACGCGCTGACCGACATCACCGTCGATTTCGCCGATGGCACCGACATCTACTGGGCGCGCCAGCAGGTCGGCGAGCGGCTGGCGGCCGCCATGGACAACCTGCCGCCGGGCGTTACCGGCGGCATGGCGCCGATCACCACGCCGCTCGGCGAGATGTTCATGTTCACCATCGAAGGCGACTTGCCGCTGGCCGACAAGCGCGTCTTGCTCGACTGGGTGATTCGCCCGCAGCTGCGCACCATTCCCGGCGTGGCGGACGTCAACAGCCTGGGCGGCGAGGTGCGGACCTTCGAGGTGGTGCCCAATCCCCGACTGCTCGCCGCGCGCGGCCTGTCGCTGAAGGATTTGCAGAGCGTCCTCGAAACCAACAACCGCAACGACGGGGCCGGACGCCTGAACGATGGCGAGGAATCGCTGCTCGTCCGCGCCGAAGGCGCCATCCGCAATCTCGACGATGTACGCGCCATCGTGCTGCAGGCGCGCGATGGTCTCGTCGTCCGCATCGGCGACGTCGCCGAGGTACGCTTCGGCGCCCTCACCCGCTACGGCGCGGTTTCCCAGAGCGGACGCGGGGAAGCGGTGCAGGGACTGGTCCTCGGCTTGCGCGGCGCCAATGCCCAATCGGTCGTCGAAGGCGTCAAGGCCCGGCTGGCCGAGATCGCCCCCAGCCTGCCGACCGGCGTCACCGTCGTGCCATTCTACGACCGCAGCAACCTGGTCGACCGGGCCGTCGGTACCGTCTCCAAGGCCCTGCTTGAAGCCATCGTCCTCGTCGTGCTGCTGCTGCTCGCCTTCCTCGGCAACCTGCGCGCCGCCCTGGTCGTTGCACTGATGCTGCCCTTGTCGGCGCTGGCGACCTTCATCCTGATGCGCCTGTTCGGGCTGTCGGCCAACCTGATGAGCCTGGGCGGCCTGGCCATCGCCATCGGCATGCTGGTCGATGCCGCCGTGGTCGTCGTCGAGAACGTCGAGAACCAGCTTGCCGAAGGCCAGGACAACCTACCGACGCTGCACCTGATCTTCCGCGCCGCCCGCGAGGTCGCCACGCCGGTGGCCTCGGGCATCGTCATCATCATCCTCGTCTTCCTGCCGCTGCTCACGCTGCAAGGGCTGGAAGGCAAGATGTTCGGGCCGGTCGCGCTGACCATCGTCTTTGCCCTTGCCTCGTCGCTGCTGCTGTCGCTGACGGTCGTCCCGGTGCTGGCCGCGGCGTTGATCCGGCGCGGCGTGCATCACGAGCCCTGGCTGGTGCGCCGGATGTCGGCGGCCTACGATCGCATTCTGACCTCGGCGCTCTCTCACAGCCGCCCCTACATCGTCGCCGCCTTGCTCGCCCTGGCGGCGGCGGCCGGCGCCTTCGGCTGGCTGGGCAAGAGCTTCATGCCGACCATGGACGAGGGCGACCTGATCATGCAGCTGGAAAAGCTGCCGTCGATCGGCCTTGAGCAGACCGTCGCCATCGATACCGCCGTTCAACAGGCCATCCTGAAGCAGGTGCCGGAAGTGAAGGCCATTGTCGCCCGGGCCGGTTCGGACGAGCTGGGGCTTGACCCGATGGGCCTCAACCAGACCGACACCTTCATGGTGCTGCAACCGCGCGACACCTGGCGCCAATCCGATCCGGCCTGGCTGGCCGATCAACTGCGCGCGGTGATGGCCGATTTCCCGGGAATCGGCTATGCCTTCACCCAGCCCATCGACATGCGGGTTTCCGAAATGCTGACCGGCGTGCGCGGCGACCTGGCGGTCAAGATATTCGGCCCCGACCTGGCGACCCTGAACCGCCTGGCCCACGAGGTCGAAACGACGCTAAAAAAGGTGCGCGGCGCCGAAGATACGTTCACGCTGAAGAACGACGGCGTGCAATACCTGAAGATCGCCGTCGACCGCCTGGCCGCCGGTCGTCTCGGGCTCAATGTCGACGATGTCCAGAACGACCTGAAGTCCCTGCTCGAAGGCCGAAGGGTCGGCACCGTGATCGAGCAGGGGCGGCGCACGCCGGTCGTCCTGCGCGGCCCGGCCAGCCTGCGCGGCTCGCCGGCCGACTTCGAGGCCCTGCGCCTGTCGCTGCCCGCAGGCGGCAGCGTGCCGCTGACCGACGTGGCACGCATCCAGCGCGTCGACGGCCCGGTCAAGGTGGACCGCGAGAATGCCCAACGCTATGTCGTCGTCCAATCCAACGTCCGCGACCGCGACCTGGTCGGCTTTGTCGACGATGCGCGGGCCGCCGTCGCGCGCGAGGTCGACCTGCCCAAGGGCTACCGCCTGGCCTGGGGCGGCCAGTTCGAGAACCAGCAACGGGCGGCCGCCCGCCTGATGATCGTGGTCCCCATCGCCCTGCTGCTGATTTTCTTCCTGCTCTTTTCGACCTTCCGTTCGGTGCGCCAGGCGCTGCTGGTTCTTTCCAACATTCCGTTCGCCATGATCGGCGGCATTTTCGGGCTGCTCATCGCCGGCGAATACCTGTCGGTGCCGGCCTCCGTCGGCTTCATCGCCCTGCTCGGCATCGCGGTGCTCAACGGTGTGGTGATGGTGACCTACTTCAACCAGTTGCTGGCCCGTGGCATGCATGTCGCCGAGGTCGTTGCCGAAGGGGCGAAACGCCGTCTGCGCCCGGTGATGATGACGGCCAGCATCGCCGCCTTCGGCTTGGTCCCCATGCTCTTCGCCAGCGGCCCAGGGTCAGAAGTCCAGCGCCCGCTGGCCATCGTCGTCATCGGCGGCCTGGTCACCTCGACCGCCCTCACCCTGATTCTGCTGCCCATCCTGTTCCGCCGCTTCGGCATCGAACGGGGGGCAGCCCTGAACGAGAAATCCCATGGCTGATGTCCTGCTCACCCTGATCATGCCCAACGATGTGGCCCGGCATGTCGAAGACCTGCTCATCTCCCGCCCCGATCTCGTCCCCGGCTTCACCACGCATGCCGCCGACGGCCACGGCGCTACCGTCCCCCTGGTCGAGGACGCCGAACTGGTCGCTGGCCACGCACCGCGCACCATCATTCGCACCGTCGGCCCCGAGGCCACCAAGCGCGATGTGCTGGCCCTGATCAAGCGTGAGCTGCCGCAAGCCAGCGTTTTCTTCTGGATAACACCAGTCATCGAGGCGGGACGACTGTGAAACGCCTCACCCTGCTCCTCTTGGCTGGCATCGGCGGCACCGCCCTGTGTGCCGAGCCGCCGCCCGACCTGCCGCCCACCGAGATCGTCGCCCGCGTCCTGCGCGGCAATCCGGGCGTTCAAGCCGCAGCCAGCCAGATTCGCGTCGAGGAAGCCAATCGTACGCGGCTCGAAGCCGGCGCCTACGAATGGTCGGTCCGCCTGGGTACCCAGCAGCGCCGCGTCAATCCGGCAGCCGCCGGCAATGAGCGCTTCAATGAATGGAATGCGGCGCTCGAACGCCCCTTCCGACTGCCCGGCAAGGCAGGCATCGACGCCGAACTCGGTGCCGCCGGCGTGTCGTTGGCCGAAACCGCTTACGGTGATGCCTTGCACGAATCCAGCCGGATGCTGCTCAAAGCCTGGTTCAGCTGGCTGAAGGAAAGCGCTGCCGCCGCGCAATGGGATGAACAGGTAGCCTTGCTCGAAAAGCAGGGTAAATCGGTCAGCTGCCGCCAGCAACTCGGCGATGCCGCCCGCATCGAAGCCATCCTGAGCGAGGCCGCCCTGGCGCAGGCCGAGGCGCAGCGCGTCCAGGCCCGCATTCGCCAGCAGACCGCCGCCGAAGACCTGCGGCGACGCTTTCCTGGCCTGCCGGTCGTTGCCCCGGCCGGCCTGAGCGAGCCGACGGCGATTCCCGGCAGCGACGAGGAATGGATCAACGCGCTCCTTGAGCAAAGCCACGAATACCGGCTGGCCCGCCAGGAGGCGCAGCGCGCCCAGATCATGGCCGGGCGCAGCAGCCGGGAGCGGCTGCCGGACCCGACCGTCGGCCTGCATGTTTCGCGGGAACGCGCCGGCGAGGAGCGCGTGGTCGGCGCCTATGTCAGCATCCCCCTCTCCGGCGCCGCCCGCCGGGCCAGCAGCGATGCGGCGCTGGCCCAGGCCGAGGTGGCCGGACGCCGGGAGGCCGCCAGCAGCCAGAAGATCGTGGCCGAAGCGGTCGCCCTGGTCCAGGCGGCACAAGCCGCCGTACCCGGCTGGCAAGCCGGGCGCCAGGCCGCCGAACGGCTGACCCGGGCCGCCGACATGACGGCACGGGCCTATCAGTTGGGCGAAGGCAGCCTGAGCGACTTGCTGACCGCCCGGCGACTGGCCAATGAAGCCCAGCTCTCGGCCCGCCTGCTCCAGCTCGATGCCCTCGAACTGCGCTACCGCCTGATGCTCGACGCGCATCGGCTATGGGATCTCGACTGAGCACCGGCGCATAACGGCAGCGCCCTTCGAAAATAGGGCCTGCCTCCCGACTCAGGCAGCGCATCCAA
>CAMKYP010000166.1 GCA_946477505.1 uncultured Dechloromonas sp.
GGACCCGGCTGGGTGGTGGCGACGGCGGGATGGGGTGAAAGATCGAGCAAGGGGAGGGTTGTCATGCGCAGGGGAAACGGTGGGCAGGCCACACTTTACCGCAGTCGCCGGCAAGCGCTGCGTTCTGCCGGGAAACCGGCGCGGGGGCGCGGCCGCCAACATGCCGTCGGCTTGGGATTGGCGCCCTTTTGGAGTAATTTAGCGCTTTTCTAAAAATATCGAATAGCAGGGAGAGAGACCAGCATGACGCCGCTTCGCATCAATCTTGATCAGGACGACATCCCCACCCATTGGTACAACGTTGTTGCCGACATGACCAATCCGCCGGCGCCGCCGCTCGGTCCGGACGGCAACCCGGTGCCGCCGGAGGCGATGGGGGCGATCTTCCCCGATCCCATCCTCGAACAGGAAATGAGCGCCGAACGCTGGATCCCGATTCCCGAGGATGTTCGCCAGATCTACGCCCAGTGGCGTCCGGCACCGCTCTGTCGCGCCCTGCGCCTGGAGCAGATGCTCGGCACCCCGGCCAAGATTTTCTTCAAGTACGAAGGCGTTTCGCCGGCCGGCTCGCACAAGCCGAACTCCGCCGTGCCGCAGGCCTACTTCAACAAGCTGGCCGGCACCAAGAAGCTGACCACCGAAACCGGCGCCGGCCAGTGGGGTTCGTCCATCGCCTACGCCGGCCAGATGTTCGGCCTGCCGGTGCGGGTTTACATGGTCAAGGTCAGCTACGGCCAGAAGCCCTTCCGCCGCTCGATGATGCAGACCTGGGGCGCCGAGGTCTTCGCCAGCCCGACCGACCTGACCAACGCCGGGCGCGCCGCGCTGGCCGCCGACCCGGATTGCCAGGGCTCGCTCGGTCTGGCCATTTCGGAAGCGGTCGAGGAGGCAGCGGCCGATCCGAATACCTGCTACACGCTCGGCTCGGTGCTCAACCACGTGCTGCTGCACCAGACGGTGATAGGCCTCGAAGCCAAGAAGCAGTTCGACAAGATCGGTCTCTACCCGGACGTGATTTTCGGGCCGTGCGGCGGCGGTTCCAGCTTCGGCGGCATCGCCTTCCCGTTCCTCGCTGACAAGGCTGCCGGTGACAAGCGTGCTGCCAACCTGCGCTGCGTCGCCGTCGAGCCGACCTCCTGCCCGACGCTGACCAAGGGCGCCTACACCTATGACTACGGCGATGCCTCGGGCTATACGCCGATCATGAAGATGTACACCCTCGGCCACGACTTCATGCCGCCCGGCATCCACGCCGGCGGCTTGCGCTACCACGGCGATTCGCCGCTGGTGTCGCAACTCTTCCACGAAAAACTGCTCGAAGCGGTGGCCGTACCGCAGGTGGCGACCTTCGAAGCCGGCGTCCAGTTCGCCCGCGCCGAAGGCATCATCCCGGCGCCGGAATCCTGCCATGCGATCCGCGCCGCCATCGACGAAGCCCTGCGCTGCAAAGCCACAGGCGAGGCGAAGACCATTCTCTTCTGCCTGACCGGCCACGGCCATTTCGACATGGCTTCCTACGACAAGTATTTCTCCGGCCAGCTGGAGGATTACGAATATCCGCAGGAAGCCATCGCCGAGTCGTTGAAGCACCTGCCGAAGGTGGGCTGATTCCGTGAAGGTTCTGGTTTTCCTGCTCGTTCTCGGCAATCTTCTGTTCTACGCCTTCACCGCCGGCTACCTCGGCCATGCGGACAACCCCGATGCCGGCCGGGTCGAGCAGCAGATCGCGCCGGAGCGCCTGCGCATTGTTTCGCGTGGCGAAGCGCCCGCTGTTCAGCCTCTGGCCAAGCCCGACCCGGCGCCGGCTCCCGAGGGTGAGTCTGCCAAGCCGGAGGCAACGCCGGAAGCCGACAACAAGGCGGAAACGCCCAAGGAAGAGGCGCCGGAGAAGCCGGATACGCCGGTCTGCCTGGCCTGGCGGCAACTGACCCCGGCCGAAGGCGACAAGGTGGCGGCGATGATGGGCAAGCGTTTTGCTGAATTCAAGCTGAGCCGCAAGGCAATGGCTGCCGAGGGCAACGGCTGGTGGGTCTACATTCCGTCGCTGCCGGGCAAGGCCGAGGCCGACAAGAAAGCCGGGGAACTGCGCGACCTGGGGGTCTCCGACTTTTTCATCGTACAGGAAGGCCCCAGTCGGCATGCCATTTCGCTCGGCATCTTCAGCGCCGAGAAAGGGGCTGCCGACCGGCTGGCGGAGCTGAAGGCCAAGGGCGTCCGCTCGGCGGTTTTCGGGCCGCGTCCGAGCAAGGAAACCGTCGTCACCCTGCAGGTGCGCGGGCCAGTCGGCCAGAAGGCGGCAGTCATCGCCGCAGTGGCCGATGCCGTGCAGAAAACCGACGCGCTGGCCTGCAAGTGAGTCGCTACATCGTCGGCCTGACGGGCGGGATCGGCAGCGGCAAGAGCACCGTGGCCGACCTGTTCGTTGCGCATGGCGCGCAGCTGGTCGATACCGATGCCATCGCGCATGAACTGACGGCCCCCAACGGCGCCGCGATGCCGGCGTTGATCGCCGAATTCGGAGCGGATATTGCCGGCAGCACGGGGGCGCTCGACCGCGCGGCGATGCGGCGGCGCGTTTTTTCCGATCCTTCGGCTCGGGGGCGGCTCGAGGCGGTGCTGCATCCGCTGATCCGAACGCTGTCGGCGGCGCGTTGCCAAGCCGCGAACTCGCCGTACGTCATTCTGGCTGTTCCGCTACTTGTCGAATCGGGTAACTACCGCGAGCGTTGCGACCGGGTCGTTGTCGTCGATTGCCCCGAGAGCCTCCAGGTGGAACGGGTCATGGCGCGCAATGGCATGGTGCGCGAGGAGGTGCTGGCGATCATGGCGGCGCAGGCGACCCGCGCGCAACGGCTTGCGGTGGCGGACGATGTGGTGGTGAACGACGATGGGCGCGACAGGATTGTGCGGCAAGTGGCGGAGCTGCATCAAAAATATCTCCTACTTTCGGCCGAAAAAGTTAAAGCAGGCTGTTGAGATTTGAGTGCAAATGGCTCAGAATAAACAAAATTTCCGTCTTTTCTGGCCATCCTCCGCGTGATCACCTACGAATATCCGTTCAACGAGCGCATCCGCACATTGCTGCGTCTCGAGGATTTGTTCGAGAAAACCGCATACTTCACGCAGGAAGAAGGAGCCTTGGAGCACCACGCGGCCTTGGTTTCGCTGTTCGAGATTCTCGAAGTCGCCGGCCGCGCCGACCTGAAGATGGACCTGATCCAGGAACTCGAGCGCCAGCGCCAGACGCTGCTCGCCTTCCGCAACAACCCCGATATTTCCGAAGAGGCCCTGTCCGGAGCGCTCTACGAAATCGAGCAGTCGTCGGCGGCCTTGCTCGGCATGCATGGCAAGATCGGCCAGTACCTGCGCGAGAACGACTGGCTGATGAGCATCAAGAGCCGCGCCGTGATTCCCGGCGGAGTCTGCGAATTCGACCTGCCGTCCTATCACTGGTGGCTGCACCGCCCGCTGGATACGCGTCGCGATGCGCTCGAAGCCTGGACCAGGCCGATGCTTCCCTTGCGCGACGCGGCGGCTATCGTGCTGCGCCTGTTGCGTTCCAGCGGCCGTCCGAAGAACTACACCGCGGCGCTCGGTCAGTTTCAGCTCAATCTGGGGGGCTCGGCGGCGCAGATGGTGCGCGTTTCCGTCGCTGCCGACGAGCAGGCGATTCCCGAAGTCAGCGCCAACAAGTATTTCCTGAATATCCGCTTCACCAAGCCGCCGGCTGGCGAAATCAAGGCCCGAGGCTGCGAGCGCGATGTCGCTTTCGACCTCACCTTCTGCAATCTCTGATGGCTGCGCGCAAGGTCCGCTGTCCGCAATGCGGTGAGGATGCGCTGTGGGCGCCCGAGAATCCGTGGCGGCCGTTCTGTTCCGAACGTTGCAAGCAGATCGATCTTGGCTGCTGGGCCAGCGACTCCTATCGCATCGAGAGCAAGGCCGGAGACGATGGCTTGCCCGACCTCGATCTTCCGGATACGCCGCTTCGCTGATTTGCCGCGTAGCCCGCAGCGGGTCCGCGCAGCCCGTTTCTCAAGCTTACCATCCACGCATCAAGGCAATGCCGTGCGCACCGTTGTCTTGTGCCGTTGGCAGCATTTCCGGGCGCATGCCGCCCAGGGCGAAGACCGGCAGGGTGTTGCCTGCCAGCAAGCGGCCGAACTCCGCCCAGCCGATGCCGTCGGCGTCGGGGTGGGTTGGCGTCGGCAGGACCGGTCCGAGCAGGGCGTAGTCGAGGCCGAGTTCGCCGGCGCGGGCGATTTCCTCGGCCGTGTGGCAGGAGGCGCCGACCCAGGCAAAATCAGGGCGTTCGCTTAATCCGGCGAGACGGGCGGCCGAGAGGTGTAGCCCGTCGGCGTTGACGCGACGTGCGATGTCCTCGTCGTCGTTGATGACGACCAAGGCGCCATGGCTGTGTACCAGGCGGCTCACGGCTTCGGCGAACCACAGGCGTTGCGCCGTGGGCCAACCCTTGTCGCGGACCTGGACCAGGCGCAGGCCGCCGAGCAGGGCTTCTTCCAGGCGTTCGAGCTGGCGTTCCGTGCCCTCGATTTCGGCCATCGTGATAGCCATCGTCGTCGGCAGGGAAAGGGCTTTCAGGATCGGGTCGTTGGCTGGCAGGATGGGGGCGACGCTGGCCGGCCGACCGACGGGCAGCCAGTCGACAGCCGAATGCTCGAGCGGCGCCGTGATGCCGATCTCGCCGTCCCAGGCCGTGACGCGCCAGAAGTTGAGGCGGACGGTGGCGTGCGGATAGGTGAAGACCCGGGTCAGCCACGGCGAGCAGGCGGTCACGGTGATGCCCAGTTCTTCCTGCAGCTCGCGGATCAGCGCCTGGCGCACCGTTTCGCCCGGCTCGACCTTGCCGCCGGGGAATTCCCAGTAGCCGGCGTAAACCTTGCCTTCCGGGCGCTGCGCCAGCAGGAACTCGCTGCCATCGGCGCGCAGCACGACGGCGGCGGCGACTTCGACGACGGGGCTCACTTGTTTTTCTTCCGTGCGGGTTTCTGGCGGCCGGCAAGATCCTTGGCGAATTGCCAGGCGACGCGGCCCGATCGCGAACCCCGAGCGAGCGCCCAGTTCAGCGCTTCGCGCTCGCTGGCCGCGATCACTTCCGGGGAAACGCCCAGTTCGCCTGCCCAGTGCTTGAAGACGGCGAGGTAGTCATCCTGGCTGAATGGGTAGAAGGAAATCCACAGGCCGAAGCGATCGGATAGGGAGACCTTCTCCTCGGTCGTGTCGCCGGGGCGGATTTCGTCGTTGACGGTATGCGTTTCGAGGTTTTCCGAAAAATACTCGGGCATCAGGTGGCGCCGGTTCGAGGTGGCGTAGATGAGCACGTTGTCCGGCGGCGCGGCGATGGAGCCGTCGAGAACCGACTTCAAGGCCTTGTACGAGGTTTCACCGGCCTCGAACGACAGGTCGTCGCAGAAGATGATGAATTTCTCCGGCCGGCCTTCGAGCAGGTCGAGAATGTCGGAGAGGTCGATCAGGTCTTCCTTGTCCACCTCGATCAGGCGAAGTCCTCGGTGTGAAAATTCGTTGAGCACGGCCTTGACCAGCGACGATTTGCCCGAGCCGCGCGAGCCGGTGAGCAGGACATTGTTGGCGCTGCGGCCGGCGACGAATTGACGGGTATTGGCGACGATGCGCTCTTTCTGGTCGTCGATCGTTTCCAGGTCATTCAGGCGGATCGGGTGCGGGTGGCGGACCGCCTGCAGCCAGCCGCGATGCTGGCTCTTGCGCCAGCGGAAGGCGACGGCAGAGGCCCAGTCCGGAGCGGCCGGCGGCTGCGGGAGGGTGGCTTCGAGGCGGCCGAGCACGGCCTCGGCGCGGGCGAGCAGGCGTTCCAGATTCGGGGATTCGGTCATGGTGGCGGGTATACTTCGCGGCAAACCGAGAACTCTAGCTAAACCCATGAGAAAAATCCAAACTGCCGCCACTTTAATTTTGGCGCTCCTGGCCGCCTGCTCGACGACCCCGCCGACGCCGGCGCCGCTCGTCTGTCCGCCATGCCCGACCTGCGCCGCCTGTCCGGCTGTTGTGCCGCCTCCGCCGGTTGTCACGCCGACGCCGTTCGCCCGCACACTGACGGCTGCCGCCTGGAGCGATTTGCCGGGCTGGACGGAGGACGATGTCGGTGCGGCCTGGGCGCCATTTCTGCAGAGCTGCCGCGGAGTGGCGAGCAAGCCGAACGGACCCGGCTGGAAACGTGTCTGCGATCTGGCCCGGTCGGCCGATGGCAAGCCGGGTTTCCAGCCCCGCCGTTTCTTCGAGCAACATCTCAAACCCTACGCCGTCTCCAATGGCGATGGCGCCAACGGCCTGGTCACGGGCTACTACGAGCCGCTGCTGCGCGGTAGCCGCAACCGGGTCAAGGGATACGAACAGCCGGTTCGCGGTGTTCCCGACGACTTGCTCACCGTCGATCTTTCGGCCGTCTTCCCCGAGCTGAAGGACAAGCGGGTGCGCGGCCGCCTGGAGGGCAACAAGGTCGTTCCCTACTGGTCGCGTGCCGAAATCTCGGCCAGGGGCGACAAGGTGCCGGGCAAAATCTTGCTCTACGTCGACGACGCGGTGGAACTCTTCTTCCTGCAGGTTCAGGGTTCGGGTCGGGTCCAGCTGGCCGACGGCGGCATGGTGCGTTTGAACTACGCCGACCAGAACGGGCATCCCTACCAGTCGATCGGCAAGACATTGGTCGAGCGTGGCGAACTGAAGCTGGAAGAGGCGTCGATGCAGGGCATCCAGGCTTGGGCGCGGGCCAATCCGGCGCGTCTGGAGGGGTTGCTCAACGCCAACCCCAGCTATGTCTTCTTCCGCGAGGTGCCGAACAGCAACGATGGGCCGATCGGTGCCTTGGGCGTGCCCTTGACCGCCGAACGCAGCATTGCCACCGATCCGCGTTCCATTGCCCTCGGTTCGCCGGTTTTTCTGGCAACCACCCGACCGAATACGACGCAGCCGTTGAATCGTCTGGTCATGGCGCAGGATACTGGCGGCGCCATCAAGGGTGCGGTGCGCGCCGATTTTTTCTGGGGATTCGGCAAGGAGGCCGGCGAACAAGCCGGCCGCATGAAGCAGAGCGGCCGCATGTGGGTGCTCTTGCCTTCTGAGCTTGCTCCGAAATGAGGCGCAGGCGCACCGATAACGAGCGGGGCGCCTGAAATCCGCACCATTGTGGTGCTAATTGCCCGTGAATGACTTTGGCAACGCACTGATTTGCAACATTTTTTGCGCACTGGAATGGTGCTTGCTTTTCCGTTTGCCATCTTTGCATTGGGGGTTCCATGGAAGCATATCAATCCGGTAGTAACGTGTTGTTTATCCTGCTCGGCGCCATCATGGTGCTGGCCATGCACGCGGGCTTCGCCTTTCTCGAGGTGGGAACGGTACGCAAGAAAAATCAGGTGAACGCGTTGGTCAAGATTCTGAGCGACTTCGGCGTGTCGACCATTGCCTACTTTTTCGTCGGCTACAGCATCGCCTACGGCGTCAATTTCTTCTCCGGCGTCGAAACCCTGATGGAAAAGAACGGTTTCGAACTGACCAAGTTCTTCTTCCTGCTGACCTTCGCTGCAGCGATTCCCGCCATCATCTCCGGCGGCATCGCCGAGCGCGCCAAGTTCCACCCGCAGCTGATCGCCACCTTCATGCTGGTCGGCTTCGTTTATCCGTTCTTCGAAGGGATCGCCTGGAACCAGGCCTTCGGTGTGCAAGCCTGGCTGAAGGCGACCTTCGGCGAAGAGTTTCACGATTTCGCGGGTTCGGTGGTCGTTCATGCCATGGGGGGCTGGATCGCCCTGCCGGCCGTGCTCCTGCTCGGCGCACGCTACGGCCGTTACAGCAAGGATGGCCGTATCTCGGCGCACCCGCCGTCCTCGATCCCCTTCCTGGCGCTTGGCGCCTGGATTCTGACCGTAGGCTGGTTTGGCTTCAATGTGATGAGTGCGCAGACCCTGGACAAGATTTCCGGCCTGGTCGCCCTGAATTCGCTGATGGCCATGGTTGGCGGCACGCTGGTCGCCTTGCTGGTGGGCAAGAACGACCCGGGCTTCCTGCATAACGG
>CAMKYP010000167.1 GCA_946477505.1 uncultured Dechloromonas sp.
GGCATGCTGTCCGGCTACGACATGGCGCAGCCGGACAGCTGGCTGCTTGGCGCTTCGCTGCTGGTCGTCCTGGTTGCCCTGCATTTCGCGCTGCTCGGCCTGGTTGCCACGCGGTGGACGACCAAGCCACTCCTGGCCGTGCTGTTCGTCGCGACAGCCTTTGCCGTGCATTTCATGTCGCGCTACAAGGTCTATCTCGACACCGCCATGCTGCGCAACGTGACGGCGACCGATGTACGCGAGGCGCGCGACCTGATGACGTGGTCGCTGATTCCCCAGTTGCTGTTGTATGCCGCCATTCCACTCTGGCTGCTGAGCCGCATCCGGCTGCGGCAGCGACCTGTCGGGCGTGCGCTGGCGGTTCGCGCCGGTACGCTGCTGCTGGCTCTGCTTGCCGCCGGGGGAGCGATTTTCGCCAATTTCCAGGATATCGCCTCGCTGATGCGCAATAACCGGGAGTTGCGTTTTCTGGTCACGCCTGCCAACTACATCTACTCACTGAGCCAGGTGGCGCGCAGCCAGGCGAAGGAGGCAGACCGCCCGCGCGAACCGGTCGGTACCGACGCAACACGGGGTGCGGCCTGGAGCGAGCGCCGGAAACCGGTCGTCATGGTCATGGTGCTTGGCGAGACGGCGCGGGCCGCCAACTGGGGTTTGTCCGGCTATGCCCGGCAGACGACGCCGGAATTGGCAGGTGAGGAGGGCGTTGTCAATTTTTCCGACGTGACCAGTTGCGGCACCGATACCGAAACCTCGCTACCCTGCATCTTCTCGCCCTGGGGGCGGCGTGCCTACGACGAAACGCGCATCCGGCGCAGCGAATCGGTTCTCGATGTCGTTGCCCGGGCAGGTTTCCGCGTTGTCTGGGTCGACAACCAGTCCGGTTGCAAGGGTGTGTGCGACGGGGTGGAATCAATCCGTCCCGATCCGCTCAAGTCGCCGACAGCTTGCGCGGGGGGCGAATGCCAGGATGGCGCGCTGGTCGCTTCGCTGAAGCAGCTGATCAGCGAAACGCCGGGCAACCTGCTCATCGTCCTGCACCAGATGGGTAACCACGGCCCGGCCTACTTCAAGCGCTACCCCGATGCCTTCAAGTATTTCACCCCTGCCTGCGAGGACCCGGATTTGCCCAAGTGCAGCAACGAGAGCATCGTCAACGCCTACGATAACGCGATCCGCTACACCGACCACGTCATCGCTTCGCTGGTGCGCACATTACGCGACCATGCCGCGCACGATTCGGCGTTGCTCTATGTGTCGGACCACGGCGAGTCGCTGGGCGAGAAAGGTCTTTTCCTCCACGGCGTACCTTACAAGATCGCCCCGGACGTACAGACCAAGGTGCCGATGGTGATGTGGTTCTCGGCGGGCTTCCCGGCGAGCTTCGCGCTGGATGGCGGCTGCATCGGCAAGGTCGCCGCCTCGCCGCTCAGCCATGATCACATCTTCCATACCCTGCTCGGGCTGCTCGACGTGAAAACCTCGGTCTACGCCAGGGAAATGGACTTCTCGGCCGGGTGCCGCAAGCCCTGAGCGGTGCTCAGGGCAAGAGTATGCAGGCCCAGATCACCGCTGCATTGAGCAGCGACAGCAGCACTGCCGCGCTGCCCATGTCCTTGGCCCGCTTGGCCAGTTCGTGCTTTTCCGGCGAAGCCTTGTCGACGACGGCTTCCACCGCTGAATTGAGGATTTCGACGATCAGGATGACGATGATGCTGCCGGCCATCAGCGCCCGCTCGACGCCCGTGTGGCCGAGATAGAAAGCCAGGGGGAAGGCCACCGCCGCCAGCAGCACTTCCTCGCGGAAGGCGGCTTCGTTTTTCCAGGCGGCGCACAGACCATCCTTTGAATAGCCCAGCGCGTTGATCAGCCGGGTCAGGCCTTGCTTGCCCTTGAATTCTTCGAAATCGTTCATTGCGTGCTTTTCTCGGTAGGCTTCGGTTTTTGGCTTTTTTTGCCGGTTGAGCGAAGCTGCATATGGTTATGGTTGTCCCGGCGTAACTCGAAAAGCTCACTGGCGATGACCAGATCACCGAGTTTGGCGTACCCATAGTTCCGTTGGTCGAAAGCGGGCCAGCTTTTGTTGATGTGCGAGCCTACGCCGCCCAGGGCGGCCCAGCCTTCCTCATCTGAAATGGCGGCAACGGCGTTGCGCAATGCGTTAACCAAGCGTGTATCGCAACGGAGTTCGTTGGTGGTCTTGCGTTGGGGCATGGCTGGCGATGGTACCGGCGCGGCCTCTGTCGTTGCAGGCTGGCCAAGGCTTTCGAGAAACAGGAACTTGGTGCACGCATTGACGAATGGCGGCGGGGTCTTCTTTTCGCCGAACCCGAAAACCTTGTGGCCGGCAGCACGCAGGCGCATGGCAAGCGGCGTGAAGTCCGAGTCGCTGGAGGCAATGCCGAAAGCGCTCAGTTTCTGCCCGTGCAGCAAGTCCATCGCATCGATGATGATGGCGCTGTCTGTCGCATTCTTGCCCTTGGTGTAGGCAAACTGCTGGATAGGTTGGATGGCGTGGTCGTGCAGGATTTCCGCCCAACCGTTCAGATTCTGGCTCTTCCAGTCGCCATAGGCTCGGCGGATGTTGATCACCCCAAACTTCGACAATTCGTCGAGGATGTCGGTGATCTTGCCGGCCGGGCAGTTGTCTGCATCGATGAGCAGGGCGATGCCGTTGTGTTCCATATTCCGTCAACTTTTTCCCAGTAGCGGTTTGAGGAAGCGGCCAGTATGGCTGGTTTTGTGTTTCGCCACGATTTCAGGCGGGCCGGAAACGAGGATGCGGCCGCCGCCGCCGCCGCCCTCGGGGCCGAGGTCGACGATCCAGTCGGCGGTCTTGATGACGTCAAGGTTGTGCTCGATGACGACGATGGTGTTGCCGTTGGCTGCCAGGCGCTGGAGCACGCTGAGCAGCATCTCGATGTCCTGGAAATGCAGGCCGGTGGTCGGTTCGTCGAGGATGTAGAGCGTGCGGCCGGTGTCGCGCTTGGACAGTTCGAGGGCCAGCTTGACCCGCTGCGCCTCGCCGCCGGAGAGCGTGGTCGCGCTCTGGCCGAGGGTGATGTAGCTGAGACCGACATCGACCAGCGTCTGCAGCTTGCGGGCGACGACCGGCACAGCGTCGAAGAATTCGCGCGCCTGCTCGACGGTCATGCCGAGGATGTCGTGGATGTTCTTGCCCTTGTACTGGATTTCCAGCGTTTCCCGGTTGTAGCGCTTGCCGTGGCAAACGTCGCAGGGGACGTAGATGTCGGGCAGGAAGTGCATCTCGACCTTGATCATGCCGTCGCCCTGGCAGGCCTCGCAACGGCCACCCTTGACGTTGAAACTGAAACGGCCGGGACCGTAGCCGCGGGCACGCGACTCCGGAACTTGCGAGAACAACTCGCGGATGGGGGTCAGCAGACCGGTGTAGGTGGCCGGGTTGGAGCGCGGTGTGCGGCCAATCGGCGCCTGGTCGACGTTGATGACCTTGTCGAACAGGTCGAGGCCGACGATTTCCTTGTGCGGGGCCGGTTCGGTCGTGGAGCCATAGAGATGCTTGGCGGCTGCCGCGTACAGTGTGTCGTTGATCAGCGTCGATTTGCCGGAGCCGGATACGCCGGTGATGCAGGTGAACAGGCCGCCGGGAATTTCCAGCGTCACATCGCGCAGGTTATTGCCGTGGGCGCCGATCACCTTGAGTTGTTTGTCGGGATTGGGCTGGCGGCGGGACTTGGGCGCCGTGATCGCCTTGCGTCCGGAGAGGTAATCCCCCGTCATCGAAGCCGGATTGGCGGCAACCTGGGCCGGTGTTCCTGCCGCGACGATGAAGCCGCCATGCACGCCGGCACCGGGGCCGATGTCGATCACGTAGTCGGCGCTGCGGATGGCATCCTCGTCATGCTCGACGACGAGTACGGTATTGCCCATGTCGCGCAGGTTCTTCAACGTTTCGAGCAGGCGGTCGTTGTCGCGCTGATGCAGGCCGATGGACGGCTCGTCGAGGACGTACATGACGCCGGTCAGGCCCGAGCCGATCTGCGAGGCCAGGCGGATACGCTGCGCTTCGCCGCCGGAGAGCGTCTCGGCCGAACGTTCCAGGCACAGGTAGTCGAGGCCAACGTTGATTAGGAAGCTCAAGCGAGCGGTAATTTCCTTGAGGATTTTCTCGGCCACCTGCGCCTTGGCGCCAGTCAGCGTCAGGCAGTTGAAATAGTTGCGCGCCTCGCCGAGCGGCAGGCGGCTGATTTCGTGCAGCGTCTTGTCGCCGACGCGGACGTGGCGGGCCTCGGTGCGCAGGCGGGTGCCGGCGCAGGTCGGGCAGGTCGAGTTGCTGAGGTACTTGGCCAGTTCCTCGCGCACGGCAGTCGAGTCGCTGCCCCGGTAGCGGCGCTCGAGGTTGGGGATGATGCCCTCGAAGGTGTGCGTGCGTTCGAAGCGCGTGCCCTTCTCGTTCAGGTAGCGGATGTTGATCGAGACGCTGCCCGAGCCGTAGAGAATGATTTGGCGGACGTTTTCCGGCAGTTCCTGCCACGGGGTATCGACCGAGAAATCGTAGTGGGCAGCGAGGGATTCGATGATCTGGAAATAGAACTGGTTCTTCTTGTCCCAGCCCCGGATAGCACCAGCGGCCAGCGAGGCGGCCGGGTTGGTGACGACGCGCTTGGGATCGAAGAACTGGATGACTCCCAGGCCGTCGCACTTCGGGCAGGCGCCCATCGGATTGTTGAAGGAGAACAGGCGCGGCTCCAGTTCCTGCAAGGCGTAGGAACAGACCGGGCAGGCGAACTTGGCCGAGAACAGGTGCTCGACGTTGCTGTCCATTTCCAGCGCGATGGCTCGCCCTTCGGCATGGCGCAATGCCGTCTCGAAGGACTCGGCCAGGCGCTGGCGCATGTCGTCGCGTACCTTGAGGCGGTCGACGACGACATCGACGGTGTGCTTTTGCGTCTTGGCCAGCTTGGGCACGGCATCGATCTCGTAGACCGTGCCGTCGACGCGCACGCGGGCGAAACCCTGGGCGCGCAGTTCGGTGAACAGGTCGAGTTGCTCACCTTTGCGATTGGCGACCACCGGGGCCAGGATCATCAGCTTGGTTTCGGCCGGCAGGGCGAGCACGCTATCGACCATCTGCGACACGGTCTGCGCTTCCAGCGGCTGGTTGTGGTCCGGGCAATACGGGGTGCCGGCGCGGGCGTAGAGCAGGCGCAGGTAGTCGTGGATTTCGGTGACGGTGCCGACGGTCGAACGTGGGTTGTGCGAGGTCGCCTTTTGTTCGATGGAAATGGCTGGGCTCAGGCCTTCGATCAGGTCGACATCGGGTTTTTCCATCAACTGCAGGAACTGGCGGGCATAGGCCGACAGCGATTCGACGTAGCGCCGCTGGCCTTCGGCGTAGAGCGTGTCGAAAGCCAGCGAGGACTTGCCTGAGCCGGACAGGCCGGTGATGACGATGAGCTGGTCGCGTGGCAGGTCGAGGTTGATGTTTTTTAAATTGTGGGTGCGCGCACCGCGGATGCGGATGGTTTCCATCGCTTTAGGGCCGGGGTTGGGGGAGGTGGAAACTATACGCAAAAGCAGCGCGCCTTGCACGAGATGCTGTATTTAAATACAGCATTCGGCGTGACCCCTCCCCGGTGCCGTGCGGCGGCTTGCCCTCCGATGCGGAAGCGGCTGACCGCCTGGCGCGTGTCGGCGGCCAGCCTTTCCAGATGGAGAGCGGTTTCCGCCACGGCGCGCACGGCGCTGCTGTTTTCTTCGGAGCGTCGTGCGATGTTCTCGACATTCACCGCGATTTCGTTGCTGGCTACGCCTTGTTCCCTGAGTGCATTGGAAATGTCGGTTACCGTGTCCATTACCTGTTGGGAGGTGGTTGCCATCTCATGTGCCGCATTGGCGACGCCGTCGGCAGTCCGGCGCAGTTCGTCGAGCATTTGCCGCAGGCTGGTTTGCATCTTCCGCGTCGCCGCCATCAGGCTGTGCGTGTCCTGGTCACGGACAGGGATCGTCGCGGTCAGATCACCTTCGGCGATCCGTTCGATCACCGCCAAGGCGGCAGCCGGTTCGCCGCCGAGCGGCCCGGTAACCGAGCGGATGACCCACAGGGCCATCAGGGCCGACACGGCGAGGGCGACGACGACAATACCGATGCTGAGATTGCGGGCGTTTTTGTGTTGTTCGTGCGCCTCGGTGCCGGCCGCGGCTACCAGCTCTTTCTGGTAAGTGTTGAATTCGCCGAGCGCATCCTGGTATTGGAGCAGGATGGGACGGAGTTCGGTGTTCAGGAAGCGTCGCGATGCTTCGGGCGACCCCGATTTGATCAAGGCGACCAGCTTTTCCTGACCTTCGATGTAGCGGGTGCGCTGTGCCTTGGCGCGTTCGAGGATTTCGCGGGCGCGCGGATCGGTGACCAGCGGCCACAGTTGTTCGATGTCCTTCAGGATGGAGGTCCGGCGGTCGAGGATGATCTGCGTCTGGCGGTTCAGGTCATCGTCGGTTTCGGCCAGCATCATGTTGCGCAGAGCGATGGCGATCTGCTTCGTCTTGCCGATGATGTCGCTGCTGAGGCTCATCATCTGGACCTGCGTTTCGATGGTCCGGGTGTTGCTGTCGAGCAGGGCGAGGCGGGAGATGCCGATGACGGCGATGGTCACCAGCAAGGCGATGACAAAGCTAAAGCCGATGATTAGGCGGGCAGCGATGCTGAGGTTTTTCATGACGTGTTTTGCGTGGAAAGAGAAGGCTTCGTGAAGCGGTGGAGCCGCTACTGCCCGCAGCTTGTATGGCGATCGGCGATGGGCGTTTCAGATACGAGGCGGGCGAGACGATAGACGGTCGCACCGGGTCTGGAGTTGATGCACGTCAAGAGATCAATCGGGGGCGAACGCTTGTTTGGCGGCGGATTTTCGCTGGATTCCGGAGAGCGGGTGGCACGTGTTTCGACATCTTGGGCATGCCGTGTATGAAAAGCGAATGCGTGGGTGCGGAGGCCTAAGCCTTCCGTATACGAGCAGCGCAATTCCGGGTGCATGAAAAATGAATTTGAGGTTATGTCAAGGTGATAAAATATCGGCTCGGTCGCCTGTGAGAGCGACCAATCTCGCAAACGAAATAGGATTCCAGTCATGAAAATTGCACCACGCTTTTCAAATACCTCGCCTGCCGTCATCCGGGATGGTCGCCTTGCAGTCGCCACGGTGCTGGCGGCCCTGTTTTTGGGCGCCTGCAGCAATACCGGCTCGACTTCCGCTGTGTCCGCCACCAATGCCGAAGGCCTGATCACGGCCGGCAAATCGGCCGTCCAGGCAGCCACGCTGAGCGATGCGGATGTGATGCAGCTGTCGGAAAGATCCTGCGCCGAACTTGACGGAAAATCGAAGATCGCCGGCCCGAAGAGCAAGTACGCGCTGCGCCTGGCCAAGATCGTCAAGAACATGCCCAAGGCCGTCGAGGGCGTGACCATCAACTACAAAGTTTACGAGACCAAGGAGGTCAACGCCTGGGCCATGAACAACGGCTGTGTGCGCGTCTATTCCGGCCTGATGGACCTGATGAACGACGACGAGGTGCGGGGTGTGGTCGGCCACGAAATCGGTCACGTCGCGCTGGGCCATTCCAAGAAGTCCATGCAGGTCGCCTACGCCGCCGGTGCCGTCCGCCAAGCCGCTGCTGCCTCGGGTAACTCTGCCGTTGCCGCATTGAGTTCGTCCGATATCGGCGCCATCGCCGAAAAGCTGGTCAATGCCCAGTTCTCGCAAGCCCAGGAAACCGATGCCGACGATTACTCCTTCGACCTGCTGACCGCCGCCAAGCTGAAGCGCGAAGGCCTGATCACCGCCTTCGAAAAGCTCGCCAAGCTGAGCGACAGCAACAGCATGTTGAGTTCGCACCCCTCTTCCTCGGGGCGCGCCCAGCACATCCGCGACCGCATCGCCGCCAAGAAGTAGGCTCGCAATACCTTTGGGCCATTAGAACCCCATGGCCCCTTGCCCGGCGGTTAGTGCTGCCGGGCATTTTTTTGCCCGGAATGAAGGCCTGCGGTAGGTTTCTGGGCGGAGCGTGTCGGCGCGCGTTTAAA
>CAMKYP010000168.1 GCA_946477505.1 uncultured Dechloromonas sp.
GAAGCGCGACAGCAAACGCCCCAGTTTTCTCTGGTATTTGCTTACCAATTGGTCGAAGGCGTGCTGATCCCCGCCTTGCGCCTTTTCGACCAGCACTTGATCGATTTCGCGCTCAGTCATGGCTCTACTTTCCCTGAGGGTAATGTTTGTATGTTTATTAAACGCAGTATAGCGCAGCGATTTTCCAGCAGAGGAGACGGATTTATCCTTATTTGTGACCATGTGTAACGAAATCCGCATCGCCGTGCGTGCTATATTTCGCGCAAAACTATTCCCATAGAGAACAGCTGTGCAGAAATTCGATGTACTGATCATTGGTAGCGGACTCGCCGGACAATCGGCAGCCCTGAGACTAGCTCCTCATTGCCGGGTGGCCCTGATCAGCAAACGCAACCTAGAAGACTCCGCATCGGGTTGGGCC
The DNA here is from genome assembly GCA_946477505.1 of uncultured Dechloromonas sp. Classification (GTDB taxonomy): domain Bacteria; phylum Pseudomonadota; class Gammaproteobacteria; order Burkholderiales; family Rhodocyclaceae; genus Azonexus. The sequence continues at coordinate 422 of CAMKYP010000168.1, forward strand.
CAGGGCGGGATTGCCGCCGTCCTAGACAGCCAGGACTCCATCGAGGCACATATTCGTGACACGCTCGTTGCCGGTGCCTGGCTCAACGACGAAGAAGCCACACGCTTCGTCGTCGAAAACGGTCGGCGTGTGATCGAATGGCTAATTGATCAAGGCGTCCCCTTCACCAAGGATGCGGCGGGTTACCACCTGACCCGCGAAGGCGGGCATAGTGCGCGGCGCGTCATTCACGTCGCCGACGCTACCGGCCTGGCCGTTCAGGACACACTGACCCAAAAAGTCCGCAACAATCCAAACATTACCGTTCTCGAACATCACATTGCAATCGATCTGATTACTGGCGACAAGCTGGGCAAGACCGACAAGCGCTGTTTTGGCGCCTACGTACTGAACAATCGGACAGGCGAAGTCATTACGATTGGAGCCCCGAATACACTGATCGCGACAGGCGGCGCCGGAAAGGTCTATTTATATACAACCAACCCGGACACCTCGACTGGCGATGGCATTGCGATGGCCTATCGTGCCGGTTGCCGCGTCGCCAATATGGAATTCATCCAGTTCCATCCGACCTGCCTCTATCACCCACAAGCCAAGTCCTTCCTTATTTCCGAGGCCGTTCGAGGCGAGGGCGGATTATTGCGCCTTGCCGACGGCACCCGTTTCATGCCTGAGCATGATGAGCGCGCCGAACTGGCACCGCGCGACATCGTCGCCCGCGCCATCGATTTCGAAATGAAAAAACGCGGCCTCGACTGCGTGTTTTTGGACATCTCCCACAAGGGTGAGGAATTCATCCGCAGCCATTTCCCCAACATCCATGCGCGCTGCTTGGAACTGGGGATCGACATCACCCGCGACCCGATTCCGGTCGTCCCTGCAGCACATTACACCTGCGGCGGCATCGTCAGCGACCTCAAGGGGCGCACCGATCTTGAAGGACTCTATGTGGCCGGAGAGGCATCCTGCACCGGCCTGCATGGCGCCAATCGGCTGGCCTCCAATTCGCTGCTCGAGTGCCTGGTCTTTGCGGAGGCAGCCGTTTCCGACATCCTGGGCCGCAAGGCGATGGACATTCCGGAATTGCCCCTATGGGACGAGAGCAGGGTTACCGATGCCGACGAGGAAGTAGTGATCTCGCACAACTGGGACGAACTGCGCCGCTTTATGTGGGACTACGTCGGCATTGTGCGCACAACCAAGCGATTGAAGCGAGCCAAGCACCGTATTCGGCTACTGATGCGTGAGATCGACGAGTTCTATGCCAATTTCCGGGTCAGTCATGACCTGATCGAATTGCGCAACCTTGTCTTCACTGCCGACCTCATCGTTCGTTGTGCCATGCAGCGCAAGGAAAGCCGCGGACTCCACTTTTCCCGCGACTATCCGGAAACATCCAGCAAGGCAAAAAGCACGGTTGTCAGGCGCCGCCTGCCGGCACGTCCAGCTTGATGCGCCAGCGCAGAAATATCCGGAACTGCCTGAAATCGCTTGATGTCATGGAGTCGACCGTCGCAACAACGACGCGGCGGCGACCACTGAAGTCCTGAAAGCGCACAACAGTCAACCACGGATGGACGATAGCGCCAGGCAAAACCTGCAGGGGCTCCAGCACATCGCCGCTCCCTGATGCGCCTGAAATGCCACCGGCGCCATCCATCCTGATGATGCGCAACTCCGGTTCCAGCTGCCGCCGAACCAACCACAGCCCAGCGAGTATCAGCATTATGCTCGCCAGCCGAACACCAAGAAGTTGCGGCCAGAAAGACCATGCGAGGATAGCCAGTATGCCGGCCAGCAATAAAACGCCGTCCCCAATGCGAGAACGGCGCAGTCCGATGGTTATCGGAAGCTGCACCGTTCTTTTCCTTTAGGAAAGTGTTGCTTAGACGCGCTTGAAAACCAGCGAGCCGTTGGTACCACCAAAACCAAAGTTGTTCTTCAATGCGACGTCGATCTTCATCGGGCGCGCCTTATTGGCACAGTAATCCAGATCGCATTCCGGATCCTGATTGAAGATGTTGATGGTCGGCGGCGAGATTTGGTGATGAATGGCCAGTACCGTGAACAACGACTCGACGCCACCGGCACCGCCCAACAAGTGGCCGGTCATCGACTTCGTCGAATTGACGACGATCTTGTAGGCTGCATCGCCAAAGGCTGCCTTGATGGCATCCGATTCGTTCTTGTCGCCCAGAGGCGTGGATGTTCCGTGGGCATTGACGTACTGCACGTCGGACGGCGCAACACCGGCATTCTTCAGTGCATTGACCATCGAACGACGCGGACCATCCATGTTCGGCGCAGTGATGTGGTAGGCGTCGGCGCTCATGCCATAGCCCGCCACTTCGGCATAGATCTTGGCGCCACGTGCCTTGGCGTGTTCGTACTCCTCGAGAACCAGGACACCAGCGCCCTCACCCAGCACGAAACCATCGCGATCCCTGTCCCACGGACGGCTTGCAGTTGCCGGATCGTCATTGCGCGTTGACAGCGCGCGGGCAGCGCAGAAGCCGCCCATGCCCAGAGGAGAGACCGTGGATTCGGCTCCACCGGCCACCATTACGTCAGCATCCCCGTACTCGATGATGCGCGAGGCCTCGCCAATCGAATGGGTACCCGTTGTGCATGCGGTCACGATGGAGAGGTTCGGCCCCTTGAAGCCGAATTCGATCGACAGGTTGCCGGAGATCATGTTGATGATCGACCCCGGAACGAAGAACGGCGATACCTTGCGGACACCGGCCGCGTTGTATTCGTCCTTGGTTTCCTCGATCAGTGGCAGGCCGCCGATGCCGGAGCCAATGGCCACACCGACACGCTCTGGATCGGCAGCACCTTCCTTGTCCAGACCTGCATCGCGCACAGCCTGAATGCCAGCCGCCAGGCCGTAATGGATAAACTTATCCATGCGGCGGGCGTCTTTGGCCGAAATGTACTGGGTGATATCGAAATTCTTGACCTCGCCGGCAAACTGGACCGGGAAGGTGGACGTATCGAAACGGGTAACGGGAGCGATACCAGAAACGCCGGCGATGATGTTCTGCCAGCCTTCTTCAACGCTGTTGCCGACCGGGGAAATCAGACCCAGGCCAGTAATAACGACTCTGCGACGTGCCAAGATGTGCACTCCGAAAGCAAATGTAGCAAGGCCGGCCCATGAGGCCGGCCTTGCCTGGTTCAAACCGGAATTGGCTTACTTCTTGTTAGCGAGGATGTAATCGACAGCCTGCTGAACCGTGGTGATCTTCTCAGCCTGGTCGTCCGGAATTTCGCACTCGAATTCCTCTTCCAGAGCCATGACCAGCTCAACGGTGTCCAGGGAGTCAGCGCCCAGATCGTCCACAAAGGAGGACTCGTTCTTGATGTCCGCTTCGTTCACGCCCAGTTGTTCGGCGACGATCTTTTTGACGCGCTCTACGATGTTATCCATTCGAAAAACTCCTTCCCCTCAGGGGTACGAAAAAAAAACACAGGGATTTTACCAAAAGCCGGAGCTTCGGGAAATCAATCCATAAACATGCCGCCATTCACATGCACGGTGGTACCCGTGACATACGAGGCGGCGGGAGAAACCAGGAAACCGACGGCGCCGGCGACATCCTCCGGCGTACCGGCACGAGCCAGCGGAATGGATGCCAGCATGGCGGCCTTCTGCTCTTCGGTCAAGGCATGCGTCATGTCCGTGGCGATAAAGCCTGGGGCAACGCAGTTGACCGTGATGTTGCGACTACCGAGTTCGCGCGCCAGCGAACGGCTCAAGCCGGCGACACCGGCCTTGGCTGCACAGTAATTGGCCTGCCCGGCATTGCCGGAATAGCCGACTACCGATGAAATATTGACGATGCGACCGAAGCGGGCCTTCATCATGCCGCGCATGACACCGCGCGATAGACGGAAAACAGCCTTCAGGTTGGTATCGATGACCGCATCCCACTCATCATCGCCCATGCGCATGGTCAGGTTGTCGCGTGTGATGCCGGCATTATTCACGAGCACAGTGATGGCGCCGAATTCCTTGGCCACATCGGCCAATACGGCATCCGTCTGCGCCACATCGGTGACGTTGAGCACAATACCCTTGCCCTTGACTCCAGCTTCGGCGAGATAGGCCGAAATCTTTCCGGCACCATCTTCGCTGGTCGCCGTGCCGATCACAGTTGCACCCTTCTGCCCGAGATCGAGCGCGATGGCACGACCGATGCCGCGAGTGGCACCGGTAACCAATGCAATCTTGTCGTTCAGCATGAATTACTCCAGTCCGAGATTGGCTTCGATTGATGCCGCATCGGCTAGCGCGACACCAGCAACGCCATCGGCGCAGCGCTTGGTCAGACCAGCCAGAACCTTGCCCGGGCCGCATTCGGCAACTGTAGCAACACCAAGGGAGGCCATGAACTGAATGGTCTCCACCCAGCGCACCGGATTGTAGGCCTGGCGAACCAGCGCATCTTTGATGCGGCCGGGATCGTTCTCGATCGCGACATCAACGTTGTTGACCACTGGAATGACGGGTGCCCGCAAGGTCAACTCAGCCAGTCGGGCGGCCAACTTATCGGCTGCCGGACGAATCAACGAGGAATGGAAAGGTGCAGACACCGGCAGTGCCTTGGCCATCTTGGCGCCACGCGCCTTGCAGGCTTCCATGGCACGCTCGACGGCAGCCTTGTGACCTGCGATCACAGTCTGGCCGTTGGCATTGAAATTGACCGGCTCGACGACCTCTCCCTGCGCGGCTTCGGCACAGGCTGCAGCAATGCCAGCATTGTCGAGGCCGAGCACGGCAGCCATGGCGCCGGTGCCCAGCGGCACGGCTTCCTGCATGGCGGCAGCGCGCAAACGAACGAGCGGCACGGCATCCTTGAAAGCAATGACGCCAGCTGCAACCAGCGCCGAATATTCACCCAGGCTGTGACCGGCGACCATGGCCGGCGTCTTGCCGCCCTTGTCCTGCCACAGACGCCAGGCAGCTACACCCGCAGTCAACATGACCGGCTGGGTATTCACGGTCTGGGCCAATGCCTCGGCCGGACCTTCGGCAACCATCCGCCACAGGTCATCGCCGAGTGCTGCGGAAGCTTCATCAAAAGTGGCGCGAACCACGGCGGAATCACCGTAAGCGGCCATCATGCCAACACTCTGGGAGCCTTGACCGGGAAATACGAAAGCAAAAGACATCTTCAGTCTCCTGAAATCAGAATTCGAGCAGGGCGGCGCCCCACGTGAAGCCACCGCCGACACCTTCGACGAGAACCTTCTGGCCGCGCCTAATACGTCCGTCGCGCACCGCCTCGTCCAAGGCCAGCGGCACCGATGCCGCCGATGTATTGCCATGGCGATCGACGGTGACAATGACCTTCTCGCGATCAACGCCAAGTTTCTTTCCGGTCGCTTCGATGATGCGGATATTGGCTTGATGTGGAATCAGCCAATCAATATCGGCTGTCTGCATACCCGCGTTGGCGCAGACCTCTTCGGCTATATCGGCCAGCACGCGAACAGCAAATTTGAAGACGGCCTGACCATCCATACGCAGAAATGGATCACCCGTCACTTGGCCGCCACAGACCTGCCCCGGCACATTGAGGATGCCAAACTGGCTGCCATCGGCGTGCATGGCTGTCGACAAGATGCCCGGCCTGTCGGACGCCTCAAGCACCACTGCGCCGGCGCCATCGCCGAACAGCACGCAGGTGCCGCGGTCGCTCCAGTCAAGGATGCGGGAAAACACTTCCGCCCCGATGACCAACGCCTTCTTGTGGCTGCCGGAGCGAATGAATTTCTCGGCAATGCCCAAGGCGTAAGTAAAACCGCTGCATACGGCCTGTACATCAAAGGCGGCGGCACCCTTGTTGCCAAGCTTGCCCTGGATCAGGCAGGCCGTACTCGGAAAGATGAAATCCGGCGTCGACGTGGCGACAATGATCAAATCGATCTCGGCGGCAGCAACACCAGCCATTTCCAGCGCGCGCTGTGCCGCGATCAGACCCAGTTCGCTTGAAGTCGTGCCAGGTTCGGCGAGATAACGGCTGCGAATTCCGGTACGCGTAACGATCCACTCGTCGTTGGTATCGATGCCGCGTGCCGCCAAATCGTCGTTGCTGACGGGGTTGCCCGGAAGATAACTGCCGGTACCGATCAAGCGTGCATACATTCAGAGATTCTCCACAGCAGCAGAGGCCGGCATCATTTCGGCGATCCGGCTGGAAATGCGCTCCAGAACGCGGTTTTCAGCCGCTTCGTAAGCACGGGAAATAGCATTGCCGAAAGCCAGCACATCGGCCGAGCCATGACTCTTGACCGAAATACCCTTCAGGCCGAGCAGTATCGCCCCGTTGTAGCGGCGATGATCGAAGCGGCGCTTGAAGTTGTTAAGCACGGAAATGGCGATCAGTGCAGCCAGCTTGGTAAGCCAGTTGCGCTTGAACTCTTCGCGCAGCGACGAGGCCAACATTTGAGCCAGGCCTTCAGAGGTCTTCAGCGCAACATTGCCGACAAAGCCGTCGCAGACGATTACATCTGCATCGCCCTTGTAGATGCCATCGCCTTCGACGTTACCGACAAAGTTAAGGCCGGAGGTGCGCAGCAACTCGGCTGCAGCCTTGACCACTTCGTTGCCCTTGATCTCCTCCTCGCCGATATTCAGGATACCGACGGTAGGCTGCTCCTTGTGCTCCATCGCAGCAACCAGCATGGCGCCCATGATACCGAATTGCAACAGATGCTCCGGGCCGCAATCGACGTTGGCACCAAGATCCAGCATGTGGGTGTGGCCGTTGACAGTCGGCAGCGGTGCACAGATCGCTGGCCGATCAATGCCAGGCAACATTTTCAGTACGAAGCGGGAAATAGCCATCAGCGCGCCGGTGTTTCCGGCAGATACGCAGGCATCAGCTTCTCCAGCTTTGACTTGGTTGATGGCGACCCGCATCGAGGAGTCTTTCTTGTTGCGCAGCGCGAGTGCCGGCGACTCGTCCATGCCAACCACTTCCGTGGCATGAATGATGCGGATACGGGAATCTGAGGCATGATTGCCGAGCAACGGGCGCAAAACCTCCTCCTGACCGACCAGGACGAGATTGGCAGACGGATGCTCCGCAAGAAACTGAATGGCCGCCGGCACCGTCACTGACGGACCGTGGTCACCCCCCATGCAATCGATGGCAATGCGGGTTGTCATATAGGCAAAAGAAAAGGCAGGCGGCTCTTTACGAACCGCCTGCCTTTCATTGAACGATTACTCGCCCTTGGCCTTCAGGACTTTCTTGCCGCGGTAAAAACCGGTCGGGGAAATGTGGTGACGCAGGTGAACCTCGCCCGTGGTCGATTCGACAGCCAGCGGCGGGTTGGTCAGAAAATCGTGAGCGCGATGCATGCCACGCTTGGACGGGGACTTTTTGTTCTGTTGAACGGCCATGTTGTTACTCCAAAAAAATCAGTTCGGCTTGCCTTTAAGCCCGGACAACGCTGCAAACGGATTGATCCGCTCGCCCGCATCGGCCGCACCAGGCAAACCACATTTTTCGTGCCGCGGCGCCACCGGCAGGGCCAAGAGGATCTCGTCCTCCACGAATTCGGCCACATCCAGTTCCTTCGCCACCGGCAGGAAATCCCGGGTGTCGTC
>CAMKYP010000169.1 GCA_946477505.1 uncultured Dechloromonas sp.
GTATCATCCACCGCGATATCAAACCGGCCAACATCATGGTCGCTGCCGGCGACGAGGCCAAAATCGCCGATTTTGGGTTGGCGCTCAACATGAACAAGGATCTTGACCGGGATTCAACGTTCATCATGGGGGTGGGCTCGCCGGCCTACATGTCGCCGGAGCAGATCAAGGGCTATCCCCTCAATCAGAAGACTGACCTGTATTCGCTGGGGGTTTTGCTCTTCCAGTTGCTGACCGGGCGATTGCCTTTCCGCGCCAACAACCAGGCGACCTTGATCTACCGTATCGTCAATACCGACGCGCCGGCGGTTACCTCGTTGCGCCCCGATCTTCCCGAGGGCTTGAATGCCATTCTCAAGCGCGCGCTGGAGAAGGATCTCTACAACCGCTACCGGAATGGCGCCGAGATGGCCAAGGACCTGTCGGCGGTACGCTACCAGTTGGTCGATGAGGATTCAACGATCGAGGATACGCGGCACTTCGAAACCCTGCGCCGACTTGAGTTTTTCACGGAATTCGAGAATATCGAAATTTGGGAAGTGTTGCGGGTCGCTGTCTGGCGGGATGTTTCGCCGAATGTTGCCTTGGTGCGCGAGGGAGACAGGAGCAAGTTCTTTGGCGTGATCGTCTCGGGTTCGGTCGAAATTTCCATCGAAGGCAAGGCGCTGTGTCGATTGGGGACCAGCGAGCCGGTCGGCGAGGTGGCTTTCCTGCATCCCTCAAGTGATTTGCGCTGCGCCACGGCGACGACGCTGGAACCCACGCTGTTCCTGGAGATCAATGCCGCTGCATTGGCCCTGTCGTCAGAGGAGCTGCTCGAGCGTGTGCGCAATGCCCTGCTCAGCCGGATGATCAAGCGCATGCGCGAGGTTAACCGGAGCGCCGCTGCACAGGGCTTGCCGGCTGTGCAGAGTCTCACCGCGTCGCAGTCCGGCGGGCCGTCGAAAGCAGGGGGCGGACTCGACCTCGAACTGGCGCCCATGTAACCGGTGGCGGCGCACAGCAAAACGGCCTCCGAGGAAGCCGTTTTTGTTGCGGGCAAGCCGGTCAGACCTTGAATCGTCCGACCAGTGCAGCCAGTCCGTCGGCCAGGCGCTTGAGATCGTGGGCGGCGCCGGCGGTCTGCTCGACGGTCCCGGAATTCTCGCGCGCCATGCCGGCAATGGCTTCGATACTGTTTTCGACATCGCCGGAGAAGCGACGCTGCTGATCGGTGGCTGAGGCGATCGCATCCAGGCCGTGGCCCACTTCGGCAACCGAGCCATTGGTCGCCTGCAGTACGTTGGACACGGAAGAGACGGCTGCCTGGCTGGATTCCAGATGGCTCAGTCCTTCTTCGATGCTGCGGCGGACCGATACCGACTGGGCACTCAGGTTGGCCGTAATCGCATCGATTTCGCTGGCTGAGCGAGACGACTTTTCGGCCAGTTTGCGGACTTCGTCGGCAACGACCGCGAAGCCGCGTCCCTGCTCACCGGCACGCGCTGCTTCTATGGCAGCATTCAGGGCCAGCAGGTTGGTCTGCTCGGCAATGTCCTTGACCTCGCGGGTCATCATCGTAATCGATTCGGTGTTGCGGACGAAGTCGTTGACCGATTCGGCCATTTCCTTCACCGCACGTTCGACAACGTCCATTTCTCCGAGCAGGGTCTGCAGGTTGCGGCTGCCTTCATTGGCGCGGGCCAGGCTTTCCTGTGACTGATGCTGGACATGCTCGGCGCTCTGCGCGATGGAGGAGATGCTTGAAACCAGCTGTTCCACGGCGGTGGCGGCAAGATCGGACTTTTCGTTCTGCTGGTGGGAGCTCTGGGTTACGCGATCGGCACTTTCGGAGAGTGCGGTAACGCGCGCCGATACCTGGCTGGCGGCATCGCGGACCTGGCGCACGAGCTGGTTGAAGTTGTCCATCATTTCGTTGAATACCTGGGCGGACTGGCCAACTTCATCCTTGCCCTTGACCGGCAGGCGGCGGGTCAGGTCGCCCTCGCCGCGCGCGATGTCGCTGAGTCCCTTGCGCAACTCATCGAGCGGAGAAGTCACGAAATGACGGGTGATCAGGTAGATGAGAACGAGCAGCACGCCCAGAGCGGCCAACGCCACGCCGGCAATTTTCAGGCGAAACGCGGCAACCTCGGATTCAACCGAATCCAGTGAGACCCGCATGCTGACAATGCCAAGTACCGTGCCTTCCGCTGTTTGATGGCAGACGAGGCAATCCTTGCCGAGATAGCTCTTCGAAGCCTTGGTCGGATTGATCACTTGCAGGTAGGAGCTGCCGTTTTCCCGCTCGACCGAGACGTAGGGGGTGCCGGTGGACATGACCTGCTGCTCCTTGGCGTCCAACTGGCGGTTGCTCTTGGTGTCGGGGCCGTACAGTTTCGTCACCGCTTCGCTGCGGGCGACGTGCAAATCCTTGATGATGGATAGCTGCTTGATCTGGTCCAGGAAGACTTCCCTCTGCCCGACCGTCCCGGTGATCATCATGCCGGTCAGGCCGGCCATGGTCATTTCGTGGATACTTTGTGCGAAATCCTGAGCTTGACGGATGGCGGTTTCACGGTTGACCTGGGTGGTCCATACGATGGCTCCGGCCCAGATTGTGGCCAGTACGACCCAGATCGCGGCGGTGAGTCGTATCCAGATCTTCAAGTCGGCGATGCGCGGCATTATTCTTCTCCACTGTGATTCCTGAGTTATTTCAGGCCGTCAGATCGATTGCCTAGATTGTGCCATTTACGCCGCATTCCGGCAAAACTATTCCAGAATTGCAAATTTCGCCTGGGTCAGGCAGGGCTCACGGCCTGCGAAGATACGGTTGCAGCCAGCGCTTCAAGCTGGCGAGGTGGAGCGCTCCGCTTTGGCGGGCGACTTCATGACCCCGCACGAAAACCGCCAGCGTCGGAATGCTGCGAATGTTGAAGCGGGCAGCGAGTTGCTGTTCGACTTCGGTATTGACCTTGACCAGACGGGCATGGGGTTCGAGATCGATGGCGGCCTGGTGGAAGGTCGGGGCCATCATCCGACAAGGGCCGCACCATGGTGCCCAGAAGTCGACCACCACGGGCAGGTCGCTGCGTGAAATATGCCGGTCGAAATCGGCCTGCCCCAGTTCCAGCGGTTCGCCCGTGAATAAGGCCTGTTTGCACTGGCCGCAGTTGGGGGCATCGTCCAGCCGGGTGTGGGGAATACGATTCACTGCTGCGCAGTGCGGGCAGACGACGTGCAGGCTTTCGGACATCTCGAGCTCCATGGATCAGATTATTCTGATGTATGGGCAAGAGCCGGCAATTCAAGTCAGGCGGCTTGTTCAGCTACGGGCTCCGCACCGGATGGCACGGCTGGCGCTGTTTTCCAGTTGTCGGGGATCGATGGCTGACGTGCTGGGCCAGCCGGCAAGATGTTGCTCGGTGAGATCGGCCAGTGCCTTGATCCAGGCACCATCTTCGTTGAGAGCCGGGATGTAGTGGTAGACCTTGCCGCCAGCCTTGAGAAAATCGTCGCGACCCTCCAGAGCGATTTCTTCCAGCGTTTCAAGACAGTCGGCGACAAAGCCGGGGCAGATCACATCCACCCGATGTATGCCCTGGGCGCCCCATTCGTGTAACGTGGGAGCGGTGTAGGGCTGCAGCCATTCTGCCTTGCCGAAACGCGACTGGAAGCAGATTTGAAATTGCTCGGGCTTCAGGTTGAGTCGTTCGGCGAGTAGACGCCCGGTCTTCTGGCATTCGCAAAAGTAGGGGTCGCCAAGATCGAGGCTGCGTTTGGGCAGGCCGTGGAAGCTGATGAGCAGGCGGTCGTTGTTGCCGAGTGAGCCATTGGCCTGCCAGTGCTTGCGAACCGATGCTTCGAGCGCCGCCAGATAGCCTTCCTGGTCATGGAAATTGCGAACGAAGCGCATTTCGGGCTGGTTGCGGGTTCGCAACAACCATGCCGAGCAGGTATCGACAACGGTCGCCGTGGTGCTGGCGGCGTATTGCGGATACAGCGGAACGATCAGGATGCGGCTGGCGCCCTCGGCTTTCAGACGGGTGAGCGTCTCGGGTATCGATGGCGAACCGTAGCGCATCGCCCAGGTTACGGTGACGCGGTGGTCGCGCTGGCCGAGCAGTCCGTTGAGCAGCTTGGCCTGGCGCTCGGTATGCACGCGCAGCGGCGACCCCTCGGGCATCCAGACGGTGGCGTACTTGGCGGCCGATTTCTTTGGGCGCACATTGAGGATAATCCCGTTCAGGATCAGCCACCACAGCGGCTTGGGAATCTCCACGACGCGCGGGTCCGAAAGGAATTGCTTGAGGTAGCGGCGCAGCGCCGGCGCGGTCGGTGCATCGGGCGTGCCGAGATTGACGAGAACGACGGCGGTGCTCGCCGGCGTGCCATGGCGGTGCGGCGGCTCGGGAAGAAAGCGGGACATCAATGATCCGATTTGGTGGAGAGGGCGCTGGAGAGCAGGCGGGCGGTGATGTCGACGATCGGAATGACCCGTTCGTAAGCCATGCGCGTCGGGCCGATGACGCCGACCGAGCCGACCACCTGCCCGTCGACGGCGTAGGGGGCGGTGACGACGCTGCATTCATCGAGCGGGGCGATGCCCGATTCACCGCCAATGAAGATCTGCACGCCTTCGGCGCGGTTCGATACGTCGAGCAGGCGCATCAGGCTGGAACGTTGCTCAAACAGATCGAATAGTTCGCGCAGCCGTTTCATGTTCGACGACAGTTCCTCGACGTCGAGCAGGTTCTTTTCGCCGGAGATGACGTAGGGCGTCGCGCTTTCCGACATGGCGGCGTCGCCCGCCTCGAGGGCCAGGGTCATCAGTGGCTTGATGTCTTCGCGCAATTGCCGGATTTCGGCCGACAGGTGGTGGCGCATCTGTTCAAAGTCCAGACCGGCAAAGTTCTGCGTCAGGTAATTGGCGGCACTGACCAACTCGGCAGGTGTATAGGCTTTCTCGGTGGACACGATGCGGTTCTGCACGTCGCCGTCGGCGGTTACGATGATCAGCAGGATGCGCCGCTCGGAGAGGCTGAGAAATTCGATCTGCCGGATGCGGCTAGTCTGCCGGCGAGGCGCGATGACGACGCCGGCGAAGTGCGTCAGGCTCGACAGGAGTTGCGAGGCGCTGGAAATGATCTGGCTGGACGGGCGGCCATGCAGAGCTTCCTCCATTCGGCCGAGCTGGCTGGCCTCCAGGGTCTGGACAGTGAGCAGGCTGTCGACGAACAGGCGGTAGCCCCGTGCCGTCGGGATGCGGCCAGCTGAGGTGTGCGGGCTGGCGACAAAACCGGCTTCTTCGAGGTCAGCCATCACGTTGCGGATGGTCGCCGGCGACAGGTCGAGGCCGGAAAACTTCGATAGCGCACGCGAACCGACCGGTTGCCCATCGGCAATGTAGTGTTCGACCAGCGTCTTCAGCAGGGTACGGGCGCGTTCATCAAGCATGTCCGGATTGTACAAAAAACCGGAGGCGGCGCTACAGGCCATTTTTATGCAAGAATTCAGCCCCATGAACCGAGGCTTCACATCCTATCGCTCCCCCCGGACCATCGCGCTGGTCGGCAAATACCATAGCCAGGAAATTGCCGAATCACTGCGCCGGCTGGCCGAGTATCTCTACGAGCGCGGTGCCTCGGTCTTCATTGAGCGGGAAACCGCCGAGAATATCGGCAAGAAGGTCGATCTATCGCGCTGGGTGACTTGCGGCTTCAACGATATTGGCGCACACGCCGACCTCGCCATCGTGCTCGGTGGCGACGGCACCATGCTCAACGCGGCACGCCGCCTGGCCCGCTATTGCGTGCCGCTGGTCGGCGTCAATCAGGGCCGCCTCGGCTTCATGACCGACATTGCCCGCGACGACATGCTGACCTGCATGGACGATCTGCTCGACGGTCGTTTCGCCCCGGAAAATCGGATGCTGCTGGCCGCCGAAGTAACGCGCGATGGCAAGGAAATCGCCTCGAACATGGCGCTCAACGATGTCGTGGTCGACAAGGGCGCTATCGGCCGGATGATCGAATTCGAATTGTTCATTGACGGAGAATTCATCTACAACCTGCGTTCGGATGGCCTGATCGTGTCGACGCCGACCGGCTCGACCGCCTATTCGATGTCGGCGGGCGGTCCCATCCTCAATCCGACACTGACCGGCATCGCGCTGGTGCCGCTCTGTCCGCATGCGCTGACCAACCGGCCGATCATCGTCAACGACAACACCGATATCGAACTGCGCATCGCCAATGCAGACGATCCGCGCGTGCACTTCGACGGCCAAGTCACGCTCGACCTGCTGCCCGGCGACAGCGTTCGCCTGCGCCGCTCCGAACACACTATCTGCTTCCTGCATCCACCGGGCTACAGCTATTTCGCCATGTTGCGCCAGAAACTGCAGTGGAGCGAAAGGCCGAAAGGGCCCTGATGCTGCTCCATCTGACCATCAAGGACTTTGTTATTGTCGACCGCTTGGAACTCGAGTTTTCAAGCGGTTTCGGCGCCTTGACCGGCGAAACCGGGGCCGGCAAGTCGATCCTGATCGACGCCCTGGCGCTTGCTCTCGGCGAACGGGCTGATGCCGGCGTCGTCCGCTCCGGCTGCGACAAGGCCGAAGTGGCGGCCACCTTCGACGTCGCTGCCTTGCCCGAAGTCGCCGCCTGGCTGGCTGCCAACGATCTCGATGCCGACAACGAGTTGATGCTGCGCCGCGTCGTTGATGCTGGCGGCCGGTCGCGGGCCTACATCAACGGCTCGCCGGCCACGGTCCAGCAATTCCGCGAAGTCGGCGAATGGCTGGTCGATATCCACGGTCAGCATGCCCACCAGTCGCTGCTACGGGCCGATGCCCAGCGTGCCTTGCTCGATGCCCATGCCGGTCTGGGTGCGACGGCGCGCGAGGTGGCTACGGCCTGGAAAGCCTGGCGCGATGCCGAGCTGGCTCTGCGCAGCGCCAGCGATGGCGTCGAAGCCCTGCAGCGTGAACGCGAGCAATTGCAGTGGCAGATCGGTGAGTTGGATGCGTTGGACTTTGGTGATGATGAATGGGCGGGGCTCGATCTCGAACACCGCCGCCTAGGCCATGCCGCCAGCCTGATCGAGGGCGCCCAATATGCACTTGCCATGCTGGCCGAGGACGATGCTGCGTGCGAACGGCAAATCGATAGCGTTGCCGACCGCTTGGCTGGTCTGGCCGAATACGACCCGGCGCTGGCCGAAGTGGCCGAACTTCTCGGCTCGGTGCAAGCCGAACTTTCCGAAGCGGTATCGACACTGCGTCGCTACGCGGACCGTGTCGATCTCGATCCTGCCCGCCTGGCCGAAGTCGAGCGGCGCATGGATGCTGTGATGACCAATGCCCGTAAATTCCGCGTGCAACCGCCGGAGCTTCCGGGGTTGCTCGCTGGTTGGCGCCTGCGCCTGGCCGCACTCGACGAGTCGGCTGATCTGGCGGCGCTGGAAGCCAAGGTGGTGGCGGCGCAGGAGGCTTATCTGGCGCAGGCCGGCAAGCTGTCGTCTGGGCGGAAGAAGGCAGCTGCCGAGATGGGCAAGGCGGTCAGCGACGTGATGCGCCAGCTGGCCTTGTCCTCCGGCCGTTTCGAGGTGGCATTGCCGGCCGTTGAGGGTGGTGCTGTCTATGGTCTGGAGCAGGTCGAATTCCGAATTGGCGGTCTGGCCGGCAACGAAGCCAAGCCGTTGGCCAAGGTCGCCTCGGGTGGCGAATTGTCACGGATCAGCCTGGCTTTTCAGGTGCTGACGTCGCGTTCGGCCAGCGTGCCGACCCTGATTTTCGACGAAGTCGATGTTGGCATCGGTGGCGGCGTGGCGGAAATCGTCGGTCGGTTGCTGCGCGAGTTGGGCAACGAGCGTCAGGTCTTGTGTGTCACCCATCTGCCCCAGGTTGCGGCGCAAGCCAACTGGCAGTGGCAAGTCAGCAAGGCGACGCGCAACGGATCAACCTTGAGCGCCATCCAGCCGCTCGATGGCGACGGCCGTGTTCGGGAGATCGCCC
>CAMKYP010000170.1 GCA_946477505.1 uncultured Dechloromonas sp.
GCCCGTTCGTCAGCGCAGCGTACTGCCGGAGCGCGAAAATGTCACCCAGGCCGCCTATGAGGCGCACGGCGAGCGTCAGGTGCAGCAGCGCCAGCGGCAGATAGAGCGCCGGATGGTAGGGGATCTTGATCCGGGTGACGGCCGGGAAAATGATCGGTGCGTGGCCAAAGACCATCGCGAAGACGAAGCCGAGACTGATGGCGTGGAGGGCGGCGTCGCGCCATGGGTGGCCGGGCGCAAAGGCGCCGGCGAGACCGAGCAGGCCCGATATGGCCAGCCAGGCGTAGCCGGAGAGCAGGCAACTGGCGATGAAGCGGGGGAGCCCCTCGGTGCGGACATTGCGCCGGGCGATGTCGTAGCGCAACAGCCATCCGGCGAGGGCGAGGAGCCCGCCGGCAAACAGCCGGTCGCTGCCGAGCGCTGCCGCCGCGAGCAGACAACCGACGATGGCGATGAACAAGCGGCGGGCCATGGGGGGCGTCGGCAGGAAGCGGGTCAGTTCGAGGCGCTCTCCGGCAATGGTGAGGATCAGGAAAAGCAGCCACCAGGGGACGGCGGTTCCGACAGCGCCGGTGCCGACCCAGAGCAGGTTGCCGACCAGCCAGCATGCGGCGCCCAGGCCGAGGATGACGGTGTATACGGCTTTCTGGCGGCGCCAGGCGACGCTGCTAGCGGCGATCAATCCGAGCGCCGCCAG
Organism: uncultured Dechloromonas sp.; assembly: GCA_946477505.1. Taxonomy (GTDB): domain Bacteria; phylum Pseudomonadota; class Gammaproteobacteria; order Burkholderiales; family Rhodocyclaceae; genus Azonexus. Next base: position 698 of record CAMKYP010000170.1, read on the forward strand.
TGTGCCGAGAGCCTGGCCGGCGCTCAGGGGGGCGCCGGCGAGCAGCGCAATGCCGCCCGAGCCGGCCGCCAGCGGCGCCAAGTAGGCCCAGCGTTGCCCGATGGCAACGGCGCGTTCAAGGCTGATCACGGTGCCGAAAAAGGCGGCGATCATCAGCGGACCATGCAGCCCGGCCGCTTGGGCAGCCGGCACGTCCCAGCCGAGGCGGGCGAGGCCGGCCAGCACGCCGCCCAGCAGCGAGAGCATGCCGAAGAACAGCAATGGCAGGCGGTGGCGCGGCGTCAGGTCGGACATGCCTAGTCGGGGCCGGTGTCGTGCCAGCCGAGGCGCAGCCGGCACTGCTCGCTCATCATCTCCGGCGTCCAGGGCGGCTCCCAGACGACGCGGATTTCAGCCTCCAGGCCCACAGGCAGTACGCGTTCCAGTTCGGCATAGGCATCGTCGATGATCATGCCGCCCATCGGGCAGGCCGGCGAGGTCATGGTCATGTCCACCCAGAGCTTCCCATCCTCGAAAGCGATGCGGTAGACCAGGCCGAGGTCGACGATATTGGCGCCGATTTCGGGATCGGCCACCTTGCGCAGGGCGTTGCGGATTACTTCGGTATCGGGGGCGGCGGTCATCGGGGTGGGAAACGTTAGAATGCGGTGAAGGCCATCCTAGCAGCGGCAAAGCTGCGGGTATTTAGCAGGGAGCAAATTTCCATGGAACGTTTCACCATTTCGCTCGACGAGTCGCTGGCCAGCCAGTTCGACCAACTGATCGCCGAGCGCGGCTACAGCAACCGTTCGGAAGCCGTGCGCGACCTGATTCGCGGCGCCATCGAGAGCGATCGCCAGCGCGCAACCCCGGCTGGTCATTGCGTCGCCAACCTGTCCTACGTCTACAACCACCACGAGCGCGAACTGGCCGAGCGCCTGACCGGGCTGCAGCACGACCATCACGACCTGACCGTGGCCGCCATGCACAGCCATCTCGATCACGACAATTGCCTGGAAAGCGTCATCCTCAAGGGGGCGACCGCCGATGTCCGGCAATTCGCCGACGCGCTGATGGCCGAGCGCGGCGTCCGCCACGGCAAGCTCAACGTGATCGCGCTCGAAGCCGAGCATCACCACGCCCACGACGAACACGGCGAAGCCCATGTCCATTACCGTCCCGCCCGCTGACCCCGTTCCTGAGTCGCCGCTGCCGCCGGGCGGTGAAACGGCGTGGATCGAAGTCATCCAGAAGATGGACGAGGTCTATAACGACCTCCTGCAGTACGAGGTCGCCCTCGAAGAAAAAAACGCCGCGCTCGAAGAGTCGCACCAGTTCATCGAAAGCGTCCTGGCCTCGATGTCGGACATCCTGATCGTCTGCGACCGCAACGGCAGCATCGAGGAAGTGAATCCCTCGCTGCGCCACATTTCGGGCAAGACGGCGGAGGAACTGGTGCATACCCCACTCTTCGAGCTCTTTGCCGACGACGGCGAAAAGGCAAAGGCGCGCGACGTGTTCACCCGATACGCCCGGGAAGGGGTGCATGACTGCGAATTCTTCCTGCGTGCCGGCGACGGTTCGACCGTGCCGGTATCGATGAACTGCACCCCGCGCGTGTCGCAGACCGGCAAGCTGATGGGCATGGTGGTTACCGGTCGCCCGGTCGGCGAGCTGCGCAAGGCCTATTCCGCGCTGCGCCAGGCGCACGACGACCTGAAGCGCACGCAGGGCCAGCTGCTGCATGCCGAGAAAATGGTCTCGCTCGGTCGGCTGGTGGCCGGTGTGGCACACGAACTGAACAACCCGATCAGCTTCGTGCTTGGCAACGTGTTGTCGCTCAAACGCTACGCCAGTCGGCTGGAAAGCTACCTGGCTTCGGTGCATGCCAGCGATGCCGCCGAGGATGGTGCCCTGCAGGCCATGCGCCAGGAGCTGCGCATCGACCGTATCCTCGCCGACATGCCGCACCTGATCGACGGCATGATTGAAGGCGCCGAGCGCACGCGCGACATTGTCGATGCCCTCAAGCGCTTTTCGGCGGTGGACAAGGCGACACCCGAACAGGTCAATCTCAACGACGTGGTCGAGCGCTCGGTGCGCTGGGTGGTGCAGAGCGCCTCGGCCAAGTTCGCCGTCGATATCGATTTGCCACCCGATCTGGTGTGTTCCGGATCGTCCGGCCAGTTGCAGCAGGTGGTCATGAACCTCGTTCAGAACGCCTGCGACGCCACCGCTCGGCAGCCGGAACCCTCCCTGAGGATTTGCGGCTGCCTTGAGCAGGGGGTGGCCGTGCTGCGCTTCATCGACAACGGCCCGGGCATCCCGGCCGAGCACCTCAACTGCCTGTTCGAACCGTTCTTCACCACCAAACCGGTGGGGCAGGGGACCGGGCTGGGCCTGTCGATCAGCTACGGCATCGTCGACCGTCATGGCGGCAAGCTCAGCGCCAGCAATATTGCAGGCGGCGGGGCGGAATTCATCCTTGCACTTCCGGTGGATAATCGCTAACCACTTGGTGGCTCTGCATGCGGTGCTGGACGGCATGAGGTCAATACGAACAATGACTTATTGATCTGGCACGCTCCTTGTATGAAGATTGCTAAATCCTTCTTACGAGGTGCTCATGGATACGCTGCCCACTGACTGGTTGTCGTTGCTGATTCTGACCTTCGTGCTCGGTATGAAGCACGGCTTTGATGCCGATCACCTGGCGACCATCGACGGCCTTACCCGTTACAACGCCCGCACCCGGCCGGGGCTGGCGCGTTATTGCGGCACGCTGTTTTCCCTCGGGCATGGTGCCGTGGTCATGGCCATTGCTCTCGGCGTGTCGGCGCTGGCTGGCGAGTGGGATGTGCCAGCGTGGTTCGGCACGCTGGGTGCCGTCATTTCCATCGCTTTTCTCGTCGCGCTGGGCAGCATGAATCTCGCTGCCGTGCTGCGCGCCGAGCCGCACGAAATCGTCCAGCCGGTCGGCGTCAAGGGCCGCCTGCTCGGCAGCCTGCGCCATGTCTCGCATCCCGGCCTGGTGGCACTGGTCGGCGCGTTGTTCGCGTTGTCCTTCGACACCTTGTCGCAAGCCGCCTTTTTCGCGCTGACCGCCACCCAGTTCGGTGGCTGGCAGCATGCCCTGCTGCTTGCCGTGCTGTTCATGTTCGGCATGCTGCTCACCGACGGCATCAATGGCCTGTGGATCGCCCGGCTGATCGCCCGTGCCGACCAGGTGGCCTTGGTCGCCTCGCGCGTCATGGGCCTGGTCGTCTCAGGCATCAGCCTGCTGGTTGCCGCCTTCGGCGCCGCCAAGATGCTGTCGCCGGCCGTCGACGCGTGGAGCGAGGGGAAGGAACTGGTATTCGGATTCACGCTGGTGGCGATCATCGCCATCAGTTTCGTCGTCGCCGTGCGTCTGACGCGGCGGCCTGTCATGGTCTAACCACAACTGTGGAGGAGAGCCGGGCAACCGGCTTTTTTCAGCGATGAGTGTAAGAAAAAAACTTATTAGTTCATATCTGTTGCTGGCAATGAGCGGCGTCGGGGCGCACGAATCGGCCGAGTTGTCCCCTGTCGAAGTGCGGGCCAGGGCGGAGAACCTCGAGGGGATCGCCGCATCCGGCAGCGAGGGCGTGGTTTCCAGTCAGCGCTTGGCCGCCGTGCCCATCCTGCGCCCTGCCGAAGCGCTGGAAATGGTGCCCGGGCTGATCGTCACGCAGCATGCCGGTGACGGCAAAGCCAACCAGTATTTCATGCGCGGCTTCAACCTTGATCACGGCACCGATTTCGCCACCTACGTCGGCGGCGTGCCGGTCAATATGCCGACTCATGCCCATGGTCAGGGTTATACCGACCTCAACTTCCTGATTCCCGAACTGGTCGACCAAATCCGTTTTCGCAAGGGGCCGTACTATGCCGAGGAGGGTGATTTCTCGTCGGCAGGATCGGCCCGTATCGAATATTTCCGCAAGCTTGACCAGTCGTTGGCGCAATTGACCCTGGGGCGAAACGGCTATGCCCGCAGTTTGTTGGCCGGGTCGCCTCAACTGGGGGGAGGCAATCTGCTCTACGGCCTGGAGTTGTTTCATAACGACGGTCCGTGGGAAGTCGCGGAAAACTACCGCAAGTTCAACGGGGTGTTGCGTTACAGCCAGGGCAGCCGAAACGACGGCTTTTCGCTGACCGGCATGGCCTACCGCGGAAAGTGGACGTCCACCGACCAGGTTGCCCAACGCGCAATCGACAGCGGGCTGGTCGGTCGCTTCGGTACGCTGGACCCGACCACCGGTGGCGAAACCAGTCGTTACAGCCTGTCCGGGGAATGGGCCAGGCGCTGGGACAACGCGCAAAGCAGGGCCAATATCTGGTGGCTCCAGTCGAGTCTGGACCTGTGGTCGAATTTCCAGTATTGCCTCAACGATTACGCCAACAGCGGAACATGCGCCAACGGCGACCAGTTCAAGCAGGACGAGCGCCGGCAGGCAGGCGGTTTCGCGGCATCGCATGCGGTCTTTGACCGCTGGGGCAGCTTCGAAGTCGAGAACAGCATTGGCGTGCAGGGCCGAATCGATCAATTGAATCCCGTCGGCTTGTACACGTCCAAGGCACGCCAAACGCAATCGACAGTGCGCCAGGACAAGGTTACCCAGCGCAGCCTGTCGCTGTGGGCGCAGAACGAAACTCGGTGGACCGACTGGTTCCGCTCGGTGCAAGGGCTGCGTGCCGATGCATACGATTTCAACGTCGATGCCAGCCTGATGGCCAATTCCGGCAAGGCCGGGGACCAGATGGTAACGCCCAAGTTGGCCCTGATTTTCGGGCCGTGGAAGAAAACCGAGCTGTACCTGAATTACGGCCACGGTTTTCATTCCAACGACGCGCGCGGCACCACCATCACGGTCGATCCGAACGACGGCGTCACGCCGGTCCAGCGTGTCAAGCCCTTGGTGCGCACCAAGGGCTACGAGTTCGGCGTGCGTTCCGAGGTGCTGCCCGGCTGGCAATCGACACTATCCTTGTGGAATCTTGATATCGCGTCGGAATTGCTCTTCGTCGGCGATGCCGGCACCACCGAAGCGTCACGCCCGTCGCGCCGCTACGGTGTCGAATGGAACAACCTCTACGTGCTGTCGGACTGGCTGGCCTTCGACGCCGATCTCGCCTGGTCGCATGCCCGCTTCCGCGATCACGATCCGGGCGCGGGCGACTACATTCCCGGGGCGGTGGCGACGACTGCCAATATCGGCCTGACGCTCGATCACCTCGGCCCCTGGTTTGGTGCCCTACGGCTGCGCTATTTTGGGCCGCGTCCATTGATCGAAGACAACTCGGTCCGTTCCAGCGCTTCGGCCCTGACCAATCTTCGTGTCGGCTATAAATTCGACAAGCGCACGCAGTTGGCGCTTGATGTCTACAACCTGCTTGATCGCAAGGTGAATGATATTGAATACTGGTACGACTCGCAGTTGCGAGGCGAGGCGACATCGACCGGCGACCGCCATATCCACCCGACCGAGCCGCGTAGCCTGCGTCTTAGCATTTCCCATCGCTTCTGAATGGCCGTATCTGTGACAAGGCGCCACCGGGGCGCCTTGTTGCTTGGGGTGCTTGCGGATTACACGTAGAGTTTTCTGTAATTCATAATTACGCTTCCGAATCGTTTCCCTTTGGAGTAATCTTTAGGGTTTTCCCTATACCCGAACGCCAAGGAGATTTCGTGGAAAAGGATTTGCGCGAAGCAGCACTCGAATACCATCGCTGGCCCACGCCCGGCAAGATTTCTGTCCGCCCGACCAAGGGCCTGACCAACCAGCGCGACTTGGCGCTGGCCTACTCTCCGGGTGTTGCCGCCGCCTGTGACCTGATCGTCGAAGATCCGGCCACGGCTGCCGAGATGACTTCGCGCGCCAACCTGGTTGGCGTCATCACCAACGGTACTGCCGTCCTCGGTCTCGGCAACATCGGCCCGCTCGCCGCCAAGCCGGTTATGGAAGGCAAGGGCTGCCTGTTCAAGAAATTCGCCGGCATCGACGTTTTCGATATCGAACTGGCTGAGAACGATCCGGACAAGCTGATCGACATGATCGCCGCCATGGAGCCGACGCTCGGCGGTATCAACCTGGAAGACATCAAGGCGCCGGAGTGCTTCTACATCGAGCAGAAGCTGAAGGAGCGGATGAATATTCCGGTCTTCCACGACGACCAGCACGGCACCGCGATCATTTCTGCTGCCGCCATGCTCAACGGACTGAAAATCGTCGGCAAGAAGATCGATGAAATCAAGGTCGTTTGCTCCGGCGCCGGCGCCGCCGCCATTTCCTGCCTGAACCTGTGGTGCGATCTCGGCGTCCAGCGCCAGAACATCACCGTCTGCGACTCCAAGGGCGTCATCTATGTCGGCCGTCCGGGCGGCATGGACGAAACCAAGGCGCGCTACGCCCAGAATACCGAGCAGCGCACCCTGGCCGATGCCATGGTCGGCGCCGACATCTTCCTCGGCCTGTCCACCGCCGGCGTCGTCAGCCAGGAGATGATCAAGTCGATGGCCAAGCGTCCGATGGTCTTCGCGCTGGCCAACCCGACCCCGGAAATCATGCCGGAACTGGTCAAGGAAGTCTGTCCGGACGCCATCATCGCGACCGGCCGTTCCGACTACGTGAACCAGGTCAACAACGTGCTGTGCTTCCCCTTCATCTTCCGCGGCGCCCTCGACGTCGGCGCCACCCGCATCACCGAAGAGATGAAGATGGCCTCGGTGCGCGCTATCGCCGAACTGGCCGAAGCCGAAGTCACCGACGAAGTGGCCATGGCCTATCCCGGCCACGACCTGAACTTCGGCCCGGAATACCTGATTCCCAAGCCGTTCGACCCGCGCCTGATCGTCAAGATCGCGCCGGCCGTGGCCCAAGCCGCCATCGATTCCGGCGTCGCGACGCGTCCGATCACTGACTGGGCGGCCTACCGCAACAAACTGTCCGAGTTCGTCTATCACACCGGCGTTGGCATGCGCGCCATCTTCCAGGCCGCCCGCCAGGCCAAGGGCAAGCGCATCATCTACGCCGAGGGCGAGGAAGAGCGCGTCCTGCGCGCCGCGCAGGTCGTCATTGAAGAACGTTTCGCCCGTCCGATCCTGATCGGACGCCCGGAGGTGATTGCCCATCGTCTGCAAAAGGCCAACCTGCGGATCAAGCCGGGCGTCGATTTCGATGTCGTCAATCCGGAGTCCGACGAGCGCTATCGCGAGTGCTGGCAGGCCTATCACAAGCTGATGTCGCGCCGTGGCGTGACGCCGGCCATCGCCAAGGAAGCGATGCGTCGCAA
>CAMKYP010000171.1 GCA_946477505.1 uncultured Dechloromonas sp.
GGGTATTCCGGGGGACAGCAGAAGGGGAGCTATTTTCGCAGAAACAGCGCGTTAGCACATGACTTTAGTACGGGATGAGCATTCATGGCAGGTAGGCTTCAACCTGGATGCGCAGGCGGACCTCGTCGCCGATGAAGGGGAGGCCATTGTTCAGGCCGAAGTCGGAACGCTTCAGGCTGCCCTGAGCATCGGCGCCGCAGCCGCGCTTGCGGTTGGCCAGATTGAGGCCGCATTTGAAGCGAATGACCTCCAGGCGCAACGGGCGGATTTCGCCGCGCATGACCAACTGGCCGTCGACGGCGTTGAGTTTTTCGCCGTCGAAGATCAGCTTCTGGCTGCGAAACAGGATGTCGGGGAAGGATTTCGTATCGAACCATGCCTCGCCGCGCAACACACTGTCGCGTGCCTCCAGTCCGGTGTCGAGCGATGCGGCGTCGATATGCACGTCGATACGGCCGGTCTTTTGTTCGGAGTCGAACTCGACGCTTCCACTGCTGCGGTTGAATTGTCCACGCTGAGTCGAAAAGCCGAGGTGGTCGATCTCGAAACTGGCGTAGGTGTGGCCGGGGTCGATGACATATTCTGCGCCCCAGCTGCCGACAGCGGCGGCAGTCAGCAGCAGGGCGGCGATCAGGCGATGGATGGGCATGGGCTGAGCAAGGGGACGGATGCTCTTCAGATCATACCGCCCCTCCAACGTTCCATGCGTTTCGGGTTAGCATCCGGGTGGTCTGCTTCGCAATTAACTGAATATGAAAGCTTGTCTTTGCACCGCTGGCGGTGTTGCTCATCCTCGCGATAGCACCGGCTATCGCTGCGATTCGCGCCTGGCCAGCGGCCCAAACCCTACGCTTTCATGCTATTCAGCCAATTACGAAGTGAACCACTAGCCGATGCGCCACGCCCTCCTCTTTTCCGTCTTCGTCATTGCCTCCTGCGGGCTGGCCTACGAGCTGATCGCCGGTGCCCTGTCGTCCTACCTGCTGGGCGATTCGGTAATGCAGTTCTCGACGGTGATCGGTACCTACCTGTTCGCCATGGGTGTCGGTTCGTGGCTCTCCAAGTACATTGTCCGCGACCTGATCGGCCGCTTCATCCAGATCGAGTTGATGGTCGGCCTGCTCGGCGGTTTTTCCGCGGTCGGGCTGTTCCTGGTGTTCACCTGGCTGTCGGCGCCGTTCAAGCTGGTGCTCTATCTCGTGGTGTTTGCCGTCGGCGTGCTGGTCGGCCTCGAAATCCCGCTGGTCATGCGCATACTCAAGCGCGAGCTGGCTTTCAAGGATCTGGTGTCGCAGGTGCTGACCTTCGATTATCTCGGCGCGCTGGCGGTGTCCATCCTGTTTCCGCTCATTCTGGCGCCGCACTTGGGCATGGTGCGCACCGGATTGCTTTTTGGCGTGCTGAATGTGGCGGTGGCGCTGTGGGCGCTGCATCTGTTCCGCGAGCAGTTGCCGGCTCGTCGCGCGCTGCTGGTGCAGAGCTGGGGGGTATTCGGCCTGCTGCTCGCCGGCTTTGCCGGAGCCGGTCAGCTGACGAGTCTGGCCGAGGCGCATGTCTATGCCGATGAAATCGTTCATGCCGAATCGACACCCTACCAGCGCATCGTGGTTACCCGTTGGCGCGACGATCTGCGCCTGTTCCTGAACAACAACCTGCAGTTTTCGTCGCACGACGAATATCGCTATCACGAGGCGCTGGTCCACCCCGGCCTGGCCAGCCTGCCCGGGGCGAGGCGCGTGCTGGTGCTGGGCGGCGGCGATGGGCTGGCGGTGCGCGAAATCCTCAAGTATCCGGCGGTCGAGTCGGTCACCCTGGTCGACCTCGATCCCGCCATGACCGAGCTGTTCTCGACGGCTCCGGCGCTGGTGGCCTTGAACGAGGGGGCGCTGAAGGCGGATCGGGTGAGGGTCGTCAACGCCGATGCCCTGCAGTGGTTGGAGGAGAGCAGGGAGTATTTCGATTTCATCGTCATCGACTTTCCCGATCCGTCGAATTTCGCGCTCGGCAAGCTCTATACCTCGGCCTTCTATCGGTTGATTGAAAAGCGGCTGTCGGCCAACGGTCTGCTGGTGGTCCAATCGACATCGCCGCTCTATGCCCGGCAGTCGTTCTGGTGCGTGGTGGCGACGCTGGAAAACGTTGGCTTCAAGACCGCGCCCTACCATGCGCAGGTGCCGTCATTCGGTGAGTGGGGCTACATCATCGCCGGGCGCCATTCCTTTGTTCCGGCGCCGGTGGCGACGCCCAAAACGCGCTACCTAACGCCGGAGAGCATTCCGGGGCTGTTTGTCTTTCCGGCGGACATGGGGCGGGTTCCCGCCGAAGTGAACCAGTTGAACAACCAGGTTCTGGTGCGTTATTTCGAAGCCGAGTGGCGCAAGGTCATCCGATGATCTCGGGGTGTGCCTTCAGGTAGACAACCACGTCCTCGAAGGGCATGGGTTTGCTGTACAGGTAGCCCTGTAGGACATCGCAGCCGAGCCGGGCCAGAAAGTCGCGCTGGGCCTCGGTCTCGACGCCTTCGGCAACGAGTTCCAGGCCCAGGCTGTGGCCCATGGCAATCGTTGCGGTACAAATGGCCGCATCGTTGACGTCTGTTTCGATGTCGGTGACGAATGAGCGGTCGAGCTTCAGGCGATTGATCGGCAGGTGCTTGAGGTAGGCCAGTGACGAATAGCCGGTCCCGAAGTCGTCGATGGCCAGCATGATGCCCATGGCGGATAGCTGGTCGAGGATCGACAGCGTGATCTCCGGGTTCTGCATGGCCGTGCTTTCCGTGATTTCGAGTTCGATATCCCGCGGATTCAGTTCATAGCAGGCCAGGGCACCCTGGATGAGCAGCAGCAGGTTTTCGTGGCGAAGTTGCTGTGCCGAAATGTTGATGGCCAGGCGGACGTCGTTGATGCCATGTTCGCGTAGTCGGCGCGTGAGCCGGCAGGCTTCCCAGATCACCCAGTCGCCCAGCGGCTGGATCAGGCCGGTTTCTTCGGCCATGGGTATGAAGCGCAGAGGGGAGACCATGCCGAAGGTCGGATTCTTCCAGCGCAGCAAGGCTTCGAGGCCGACGACGCGTTCCGTTGCCGTATCGATCTGCGGTTGCAGATGCAGCGAAAACTGGCTGTTTTCCGGGGATATGGTCGAGATCGCATGGCGAAGCTCGTTTTCCAGCTGCAGGCGTTCGCCGGCTGCTTCGTTCATTCGCGAGGCGTAGAACTGATGGTTGTTCCGGCCGGCATTCTTGGCGTGGTACATCGCCGAATCGGCGTTGCGCAGCAGCAGGCCCGGATCGCTGCCGTCGCCCGGGTAGAGGCTGATGCCGATGCTCGGCGTGGTGTACAGCAGGTGCTCGCCGACCCAGTAGTTCTCGGCAACGGCCACCTGGATCTTGTTGGCGACGCGGGCAGCGGTCTGCGGCCCTTCGATCTCGGGCAGGACGACGACGAACTCATCGCCTCCCAGGCGGGCGACAAGATCGCTGGCGCGTACCGATTCGCGCAGGCGACGGGCAACCTGCTGCAACAATTCGTCGCCGGTATGGTGGCCCAGGGTGTCGTTGATGTTCTTGAAATTGTCGAGGTCGATCAACATCAGGGCCAACTGGCGGCCTTCCCGCTCGCAGACGCGCAGGGCATGGGCGAGCTGGGATTCGAACGCCAGGCGATTGGGCAGGTGGGTCAGGACGTCATGGTAGGCGAGCTGAGCCAGCCGGTCGGCCGCCTGTTTGCTGGCGCTGATGTCGGTGAAGTTGGCGACGTAGTTGCTGACCAGCCCCCGGTCATCGCGGACGACCGAGATGCATAGCCATTTGGGGTAGATGCTGCCGTCCTTGCGGCGGTCCCATATCTCGCCTTCCCAGGTGTCGTACTGGGACAGGCTCTCCCACATGGCGTTATAGAACTCCGGAGCGGCATTTCCGGAGGCCAGGATGCTGGGGTTCCGGCCGATTACTTCGGCAGCGCTGTAACCGGTCAGTCGCGTGAAAGCTTCATTGACCGCGATGATACGGTTTGCGCCGTCGGAAACGAGCACCGCTTCGTGGCTTTGCTCGTAGGCACGCCACAAGACGGCCGATGACAGCGGAAAACCGTCGTCGGTATCGTTCGGCGGCGGGTTTTCCGGGGGCATCATCGACGGCGAGTAACTTAGACGTTGAACAGGAAATTGAGCACGTCGCCATCCTTGACGACATATTCCTTGCCTTCGGCGCGCATCTTTCCGGCTTCCTTGGCGCCCGTTTCACCCTTGTAGGTGATGAAGTCGTCGAAGGCGATGGTCTGGGCGCGGATGAAGCCGCGTTCGAAGTCGGTGTGGATGACGCCGGCCGCTTGCGGCGCGGTGTCGCCGGCATGGATGGTCCACGCACGGACTTCCTTGACGCCCGCCGTGAAGTAGGTCTGCAGGCCGAGCAGCTTGTAGCCGGCGCGGATCAGGCGGTCGAGGCCGGCTTCGTGCAGGCCCATCGATTCCAGGAAGTCGACCTTGTCGGCGTCGTCGAGGTCGGCGATCTCCGCTTCGATCGAGGCGCACAGGGCGACGACCTGCGAGCCTTCCTCGGCGGCGTGGGCTTCCACCTTGGCCAGCAGCGGATTGTCGGTGAAGCCGTCTTCGGCCACGTTGGCGGCGTAGAGCACAGGCTTGGCGGTGATCAGGCAGAAGGGCTTCAGGCTGGCCCACTCTTCCTTCGACAGGTCGAGGCCGCGCACGGCCTTGCCCTGGTCGAGCTGGGCGAAACATTTTTCGAGCACGGCGACCAGGATCTTGGCTTCCTTGTCGCCGGAGTTGGCCGGCCGCTTGTAGCGGTTGAGCGCCTTTTCGACGGTGGCCATGTCGGCCAGCGCGAGTTCGGTATCGATGACCTCGATGTCGCGCAGCGGATCGACGCTGCCGGACACGTGGATCACGTTCGGGTCGTCGAAACAGCGCACGACATGCACGATGGCGTCGGTCTCGCGGATGTTGGCCAGGAACTGGTTGCCCAGGCCTTCGCCCTTGGAGGCGCCGGCGACCAGGCCGGCGATGTCGACGAATTCGACGATGGCCGGCTGGATCTTCCGCGGCTTGACGATTTCGGACAGCTTGGCGAGGCGCGGATCGGGCACTTCGACGATGCCGACGTTCGGCTCGATGGTGCAGAAGGGATAGTTTTCAGCCGCAATGCCCGACTTGGTGAGGGCATTGAAGAGGGTGGATTTGCCGACATTGGGCAGGCCGACGATACCGCATTTCAGAGACATGTTTTTCCTTAGACGGCTTTGCCGTGCAACTGTTGCTGGGCGCCGGCAAAGTCCCCGGCGGCGAGTTTGGGCCAGGCCAACTGGCAACGGTGCAGGGCCTGTTCGATGTCCGGCAATTCTTCCTTGCGCGGCTGGTGCAATACAAAATCGGCGACCTGCTGGGCCAGACCGAGGGTGCGCGGATGGCCGATGCCCAGGCGCAGGCGCCAGAAATCCGGTGTGCCGAGCTTGGCCTGGATGTCCTTCAGGCCGTTGTGGCCGCCATTGCCGCCGCCCTGCTTGAGGCGGATGCCGCCCGGCGGCAGGTCGAGTTCGTCGTGGACGACGAGAATCTCGGAAGGTTCGATCTTGTAGAAATTGGCCAATGCCGCCACCGCCTGGCCGGAGCGATTCATGAAAGTAGTCGGCTGCAGCAACCAGAGTTCACCGGCGCGGGCTGCCTTGCCGTAGAACTTGCCTTGTGGGGCGAGCGACACCTTCAGCTTGTCGGCCAATTGGTCGACGAACCAGAACCCGACGTTGTGACGGGTGGTTTCGTATTCCGGCCCGGGGTTGCCGAGGCCGACGATGAGGCGGGGAGAGGTCATGCGCGCAGTTGTGAAAAGGCCGCCGGGGCAAGATGCCTGCGGCGGCCAATTGCAGCGAAGGGGCCCGAATTACTCGGCAGCCGCTTCGCCTTCGGTGGCCTGGGCGCCGCCCTTGCCGACGATGCTGACCACGATCGGGTCCTCGCTGCCATGCTGGACCAGCTTGACGCCGGCCGGGAGCTTGACTTGGGAGGCGTGGATGTTGTCGCCGACGTTCAGTGCGCCGAGATCAACTTCGATGAACTCCGGCAGATCCTTGGCCAGGCAGTGGATATCCAGCTCGGTGGTGACGTGGTTGACCAGACCACCGTTCAGCTTGACGCCCGGGCCGGCTTCTTCGTTGGTGAAGTGCAGCGGCACCTTGATGTGCAATTCGTGGGTGGCATCGACGCGCTGGAAGTCGACGTGCAGGATCAGCTGCTTGTAGGCGTGCGTCTGGAAGTCGCGCAGCAGGACTTGTTCCTTCTTGCCGTCAATAACGAGGTTGATGATGGAAGAATGGAAGGCTTCCTTCTTCATCTTCAGCAGCAGGTCGTTGTGGTGGGTTTCGATGGCGACCGGGGCGGCCTCACCACCGTAAACGATGCCAGGCACCGTGCCAGCGCGACGCAGGCGGCGGCTCGCACCCGTTCCCTGCAACGAACGCGCTTGGGCGATAACTTCGAATTGCATGTTGATACTCCAGAATGTTTCCCGATCCGCGACCAGAACGGGAAGGTTAAAAAAACTTAGTCAATGAACAGCGACGAAACGGAGTCGTCGTTGCTGATGCGGCGAATCGTTTCGGCCATGATGCCGGCGACCGACAACTGGCGAATGCGCGGTGATGCGGCGGCATCGTCGCGCAGCGGAATGGTGTCGGTGACGACGAGGGCATCGAGGTCGGATGAATTGACGCGCTCGACAGCCGGGCCGGACAAGACCGGGTGGGTGCAGTAGGCGACGACCTGCTTGGCGCCGTTGGCCTTGAGGGCGGTGGCGGCCTTGCACAGGGTGCCGGCGGTGTCGACCATGTCGTCCATGATGATGCAGGTACGGCCTTCGACTTCGCCGATGATGTTCATCACTTCCGAAACATTGGCCTTCGGGCGGCGCTTGTCGATGATGGCCAGGTCGCATTCGAGGCGCTTGGCCAGCGAGCGGGCGCGGACGACGCCGCCGTGGTCGGGCGAAACGACCATCGGGTTTTCGTAATTCTGCTTCTTGATGTCTTCGAGCAGGATGGGCAGGGCGTAGATGTTGTCGACTGGAATGTCGAAGAAGCCCTGGATCTGCTCGGCGTGCAGGTCCATGGTCAGCACGCGGTCGACACCCGAGGCGACGAGCATGTTGGCGACCAGCTTGGCGGCGATGGGCACGCGCGAGGAACGCGAGCGGCGATCCTGGCGGGCATAGCCGAAATACGGGATGGCGGCGGTGATGCGGCCGGCCGACGCGCGTTTCAGCGAATCGACGATGACCAGCAGTTCCATCAGGTTATCGTTGGTCGGCGCGCAGGTCGATTGCAGCACGAAGATGTCGCGGCCGCGGACGTGTTCCTGGAGTTCGACGGAGACTTCGCCGTCGGAGAAGCGGCCGACATTGGCACGACCCAGGTCGACATTGAGCTGTTCAGCGACGTCGGCAGCCAGCTTGGGATTGGCGTTGCCGGTGAAGACCATCAGGCTGTTGTAGGCCATTTCAACATTCCTCCGGGTTCGTGCATGCGCATTGCATTCGCCCGCCACAATGAAAATCGGGCAGGCTTGTGACCTGCCCGAAGGAAGCTTTGGCTGGGGAAGAAGGATTCGAACCTTCGAATGCCGGAATCAAAATCCGGTGCCTTGACCAACTTGGCGACTCCCCAGCGGGTCGCTCGAACGGGTTCGCGTTCAAGCGAGGCGCGAATAATACAGGAGCTGTTTTCGGAAATCCAGCCTTTTATTGAATTTTTGCCAACGGATGTTCCGGCAGCCCGTCGGCAACCCAGGCGCGCATGCCATCGGGAAGGGCTTCCAGGGCGCCTTCTGCCTCGCTGCGCCGGGGAAAGGCGGCGAATACGCAGGCGCCGGAGCCGGTCATCATGGCGTTCGGATTTATTGTCTTGAGCCAGGCCAGGGCTGCGGCGACCGGCGGGAAGTTGGCGCAGGCGATGGCTTCGAGATCATTATGGCCGCTGCCG
>CAMKYP010000172.1 GCA_946477505.1 uncultured Dechloromonas sp.
TCTTGACTTCATTGCCCAGTGCGGCCAGTCGCTTCTTCAATTCGCCGATACGGGCGTGTTCGGTTTCCGGCATGGCATAGCTGTCGCGTACCAGCTTGATCTTCTTGGTCTTGGGTGCTGCTTTGCCGGCCTTCGACTCTTTGCCTTTTTTCGCCGCTTCCTGCTGCATGACCTTCGGCTGGTCGTACTTGATGGCCTGCGCTTTGGCCAAGGCGTCGGCCAGAACCTTCTGATGTTTGGCGACGGTTTCTTCGACGGCGGTGGGCTTGCGCGGCGCGCGAGGTTTGGTCGCTGCGGGGGCGGCTGGTTTTGCGGTCGCCCGGGGGGGCTGGGCGACCGATGGGTTCGCCTTGTCCTCACCAGCTGCTGACTGGGGCGCGGACTTGGGGGCCGTGCGCGGGATCAGCTTTTGCGGCACCTTGGCGGCGCGTGCCGGCGGGGTGGGTGTTTTTTTGTCGTTGTCGTTCATCGCGTGCTTTTCCAGAAAACAGGATGGTTAGTTTAGCGATTCGAGTTGTCCGCAACGTTAAACTTTTGTGACCATTTCACATTCCGGCGGCGGGGTAAAATGCGCTCCAAAATCATCAGGAGCGACAGCATGACCCAGGACGAACTCAAGCAGGCGGTGGCCCAGGCCGCTGCCGATTATGTGGCGCAGAGTGCACCCGCCGGCAGCATCATCGGTGTCGGCACCGGTTCGACAGCCAACTTCTTCATCGACGCGCTGGCGGCCATCAAGGATCGCTACAAGGGCGCCGTGGCCAGTTCCGAAGCCACCCGCAAGCGTCTAGAAAGCCACGGTATTACCATTTTCGACCTCAATGACGTGAGCGACATCCCGGTTTATGTCGATGGCGCCGACGAGATCGACGGTGGCCTGAACATGATCAAGGGCGGCGGCGGGGCGCTGACGCGCGAAAAGATCGTCGCGGCTGTGGCTCGCGAGTTCGTCTGCATCTGCGATGCCTCCAAGCTGGTCGAGGTGATGGGCAAGTTCCCGCTGCCGGTCGAGGTCATCCCGATGGCCCGCGCACACGTGGCGCGCGAGTTGGCCAAATTGGGGGGCACGCCCGTCCTGCGCGAGGGATTCGTCACCGATAACGGCAACGTGATTCTCGACGTGAAGGGCTTGTCGATCACTGACCCGAAGGGCCTGGAAGCGCAGATCAACCAGATCACCGGCGTGGTCACCAACGGCCTGTTCGCCGTCCGCCCGGCCAACCTGTTGTTGCTCGGCACTCCGGATGGTGTGCGTTCGATTCGTTAGTCATCGTCCGGTCATCGTTTTTCTGTAGGCTGAGCGACGCGTTCATTTTCAGGAGATTCCCGTGTTGTTATCCGCACAAGAAATTTCGCTGGCCCGTGAACGTATGCTGAGCAACATGTTGGCGTTTTCTGTCGCCTGTATCGATTCGGCGCATCAGTTGCTGGTTGCCGCAGCGGCAGTGGGGCGTTCAGGTCTGCAACAGGAAGGGGCGCATTGTTCGCAGTTGCTTGGGGTCTCTCCTGATATCGCGGCGCAGCGCTCTACCGCCTTTGTGCTGAATCAGGCGGCACGGGCGGGTATGCTGTTCGAGGAGGCCTTGCTGGTCGCCAGTGAAACGCAAAAGGCGGTGATTCGATGCAGCGAGACACAGGCGCGCATTCTGGATGCCATGGCAGTTGCCGCGATTGAGCGCATCCGGAAAACTTCCCCCTGGGAGGTAGAGCCAGCGCTGGATGCATGGACAGAATCCCTGACTACGTCCGAGCGTGCGCTGCGCGAACTGAGCGGGGCTGCCCTTGAGACCATCGAGCGTCTGGAGAACGGAATCAGCGATGCATCGTACGCACAACCCGGCGGCTTGCCCGCCGGCTGACGGAGATGTTTTTCCACCACGATCGAGCCCGGCACAAGCCGGGTTTTTTTTGCCTGTCAAACCGGCGTAACACACGGTTTTTAATCTCAGACCTCGCAAACGCTACGTCAGGCGGCTTGCATCCGAAAAAATACGACGGGGGTCCGATCATGGTGTACCAATTTTCGCTGGCCGCGCTATTGCTGGCCGTATCCGTTTCCGCCCAGGCCGCACCGCTGTTGATTGCGACCGGGTCTCTTGGTGGCACGACCGACAAGTCCGGTCTCGCCTCCTCGCTGGAAAACGGCGTCGATGCCAACAACGTGCTCGGCGGCACCGGCTCCGGACTTGCATGGGCCGGTGGCAACACCTTTCTCGCCTTGGCCGACCGCGGCCCGAATGCTGCTGGGTGGAATGCGGGTTTGGACAACACGACGTCGTACATCTCGCGTTTCCAGACCGTGACGCTGGGACTGAGCCAGAGCGTCAGCGGGAACAATTACAGCTACGCCCTGACGCCGACCCTGAGTGCAACGACCCTGCTCTACAGCGCGTCACCGCTGAACTCTGGGGCTGCGACGCCGTCTGTCAACGCGGCCGGCCGCTATTATTTTTCGGGCCGCTCCGACAACTTTGCGGCTGGCAGCTCGGCCAACCCCTTCAACGCCCGCCTCGATCCGGAAGGCATCCGGGTTGCCAACGACGGAAAGAGCGTTTTCATCTCCGACGAATACGGTCCCTACGTCTACCAGTTCAATCGTGCCACCGGTGAGCGGATGGCTAGCTTTGCCCTGCCGCCGGCAATGGCGGTCGGTACGCTGGCGGCCACGGGGGCGGCCGAGATCGGCGGCAACATCAGCGGGCGCGTTGCCAACAAGGGCATGGAAGGCCTGGCCATCACGCCAGACGGCAAGACGCTGATCGGATTCATGCAAAGCCCGCTGATCCAGGACGGCGGAGACGGCGGACGCGCCAACCGGATCGTCAGCATCGACATCGCCACCGGCAAGACGCGCCAGTTCGTTTACGACAACTATCTGGCGGATACCAAAAAGACTTACAACAGCAGCGAAATCCTGGCCATCAACGACCATGAATTCCTGGTTCTCGAGCGCGATGGCAAGGGCAAGGGCGACGGATCCAAGGCTGTGGTCAAGCGTATCTACAAGATCGACCTCAGCGGCGCGACCGAAATAGGCGCGCTGAACAATGGGAACGGCATCAGCGGCGAAAGCGCCTTGCTGCCATACGCGGTCAACAAGACCCTGTTTCTCGATCTTAAGGTCGCGCTCAATGCAGCCGGCGTGGCCGATGCGAATATTCCGGCGAAGCTTGAAGGCATGGCCTTCGGTGAGGATATTCTCGAAGGCGCGACGCGTTATCACACCCTATATGTCGCCAACGACAACGATTTCCTGCCCGGTACGGCGGGCGACAACCTGTTCTACGTCTTCAAGTTCACCGACAGCGACCTGGGCAAGACCAGTGGCTTCGTCAACCAGCGGATTTCAGCCGTGCCGGAGCCGGGCAGTCTGGCCTTGATGGCGGGCGCCTGCGGCCTGCTGGGTCTGAGCCGGCAGCGTAAGCAGGCCACCGCCTCCTGACCGCACTGTATCCTCTTGTGCCTTGGGGCTGGCGGCCTGGCCGACCAGCCCCTTTTTTCATGGCTTGATCGGGCGTACCTTGCCGGCGGCCAGCTTGGCGCGCTGGCGCGCCTGGTCGGTGTCGTCGCCATTCGCCACGGCAACGCCCATGCGCCGCTTGGCGAAGGATTCCGGCTTGCCGAACAGGCGCAGGTCGCTGCGCGGCACGGCCAGTGCTTCGGCCAAGCCCTCGAAGGCGATGCCCTTTTCTTCCATGCCGCCGTAGATGACAGCCGAGGCGCCGGGTTCGCGCAGGGCGGTGTCGACCGGCAGGCCGAGGATGGCGCGGGCGTGCAGCTCGAATTCCGAGAAGCGCTGCGAGCACAACGTGACCAGACCGGTGTCGTGCGGCCGCGGGCTGACTTCGGAGAACCACACCATGTTGCCCTTGACGAACAGTTCGACGCCGAACAGGCCGCGCCCGCCCAGGTTGCCGGTCACGGCGGCGGCAATTTCCTGCGCCCGCTGCAGCGCGGCTGGGCTCATCGCCTGCGGCTGCCACGACTCGACGTAGTCGCCGCCGACCTGGACGTGGCCGATCGGCTCGCAGAAGTGAGTGACTACTTCGCCGACCGTGTTGCGGGCGCGTACGGTGAGCAGGGTGATTTCGTAATCGAAGTCGATGAAGCCCTCGACGATGACCCGGCCCTGGTTGACCCGTCCGCCGCTCACCGCGTAGTCCCAGGCCTTTTGCACATCATCCGGGCCGCGCAGCAGCGACTGCCCCTTGCCCGACGACGACATGGTCGGCTTGACGATGCAGGGGTAGCCGATGCCGTTGTCGATGGCGGCCTGCAGTTCGGCCAGCGAGTCGGCAAATTGATAAGGCGAGGTAGGCAGGCCGAGCTCCTCGGCAGCCAGCCGGCGGATGCCTTCGCGATTCATGGTCAGCCTGGCGGCGCGGGCGGTGGGGATGACCGCGGCCAGTCCTGCGCGCTCGATGTCGACCAGCATGTCGGTGGCGATGGCCTCGATCTCCGGAACGATCAGATGCGGCTTTTCCTGCTCGACCAGCCGGCGCAGCGCGGCGCCGTCGGTCATCGAAATGACGTGGGCGCGGTGGGCGACCTGGTGGCCGGGGGCGTTTTCGTAGCGATCGACGGCAATGACTTCGACGCCCAGGCGCTGCAGGGCGATGATGACTTCCTTGCCGAGTTCGCCGGCGCCGAGCAGCATGACGCGCAGGGCGGAGGGGGAGAGCGGGGTGCCGATTCGCATGGGGAAGTCCTTGCTGTGATGGGAGGAAGCGGGTGAATTTAGGTATCGCCAGCCACGCCGTCAAGCAATGGAGTAAATGATTGGAGTGAGCGTTTCCTATCTGTTGTGATGAAGCACCAAATGCTTGAGCGATTGATGACAAGCAATTAGATTGGCGGCTTGTTGATGACTGTTGCGAGTGGCATATGGGATTGGGGTTTCGATCTTTCGTGTTGTCGGCGATTTGCCTCGTTTTGGCTTTCCCGTCTTGGTCAAGCACCGAAGAATCAGGTATGGCGAGAGTGGCTGACTCTTCATCCGGAGACGGTGATCCGCCGCCCGGTTGGTTGAGCGGGTTGGTGGGGCTTCCTGTTAGCGGAAAACGGGGTGCCGCCTTCTTTTTTCTCGGCGAGGTGGATGGTGTTGCTACCGAGAAGAATAATCTGGATGCCAGCATGCGCGCTTCCAGGGGGCGAGGGGCGCGGGTGTTTTTTGTCAAGGTGGAGCGGCCTGTCCTGGCAGGGAAGCGTCGGCTGAAGCTGGTTGGGCGCTACGCCTTTGCCGCACCGATTGACGCCTTGTTTCGTTCCGCATCGGATTATCGGGTGGAGGGAGAACTCGATGTGGAACTGCGTCCTAATGTGCTCTATCGGGTCAATGGTGTACTCCAGGAGTATCGCCAGGAGGTCTGGCTGGAAGAGGTGGAGAGCGGCAACAGGGTGGGGGCGGTAATCGTTAACGAGGATGTTGACAGGGCACGCAAGAAGGCCATGGAGGGGGCTGCCTATGCCTGTTGCAACCTCCGTTACTCGGATGACTGGATCAGCGACGCCAATCCGGCCGGGTTGCCTTTCATTCCAGCGGGAACCCGGATTGCAATTCGGGAGTATGGCCGGAATCGAATTCACGTCCTGGTAGATGGCTACCCCATGACGATAGGGCACGACTATGGTCGTAAGCAGGAGTCGAAGGAGCAATATGCTGCCAAGCTGTTGTCTACGGTGAGTCCGAGTGATGCCATTGGCGGGTTTTCTTTGACGGTCCAAAAGGCTATTCGGGCCGGAAAGGTCGTGCGGGGCATGACCAGAGATCAGGTCATCATTTCACTTGGCTATCCGCGTACGGATATGACCTCGTCACTCGATGCGTCGGCATGGAAGTACGCAACCGCCGATGGTTATGAGTATGAATTGGTGTGGGGCGTGGATGGGCTGTTGGACGATGTTCGGGCTGCTGAAGCCGAGGCGCTGAAGGTGGTTCTTCTGGATTACTGATTCAGAGAGGGGCATGGAGCGCGTTCTATGCCCATTTTTCCTCGTGTTTCTCGTCGCATTGTGGGGCTTCGGCCGCAATTTATCCTGAAGAACCCCCCATGTTCCGGCCCGCGGGACAGATGACTTGGCGGGCTGCCTTATAATGCCGGCCATGCAAGCCCGTTCCCTTCTCTCCGCCATCGAGCGCTTCCTGCTGTCGCCGTTCAGCCTCGTGCTGGCCGTGCTGATCGCTTTCGTGCTGAATGCCTACAGCCTGCCGCTGACCGACGTGGACGAGGGGGCATTCTCGGAGGCGACGCGCGAGATGATGGCGCGCGGCAACCTGGTGTCGCCGACCCTGAACGATGCGCCGCGCCACGATAAGCCCATCCTGATCTACTGGGCGCAGGCCGCGTCGGTCAGCGTGCTCGGCGTCAGTGAAATCGGCTTCCGCTTGCCGTCCATCGTCTTCGCCGTGCTGTGGATGCTCGCCCTCTACCGCTTCTGCGCCCGCCATGCCGACCGGCGGACGGCGCAGGTGGCGGCGCTGGTCATGGCGCTGTCGCTGGCCGTCGGCTTCATCGCCAAGGCGGCGATTTCCGATGCCCTGCTCAATCTGTTCATCGCGCTGTCGATGTTCGGCATCTACGACTATTTTTGTGCCGAGCGCGACGGCAAGCCGACGCGGCGCCTGCTCTATTACACCTACGCCATGCTTGGCCTCGGCTTCCTGACCAAGGGGCCGGTCGCCGTCTTCTTCCCGCTGCTGGTCAGCGGCCTGTTCTTCCTGTCGGCTGGCGCCTGGCGGGCCTGGCTGCGCGCCATCTTCTTCTGGCCGGGCTGGCTGGTTTTCCTGGCCATCGTCGTGCCTTGGCATGTGGCGGTTTTTCTCGATCAGGGCGATGCCTTTTTCCGCGGCTTCTACCTCAAGCACAACGTCAATCGCTACTCGAACACCTTCGAGGGGCACGGCGGCAAGTGGTATTACTACCTTGTCGTCGCTCCCTTTGTGCTGATGCCCTTCTTCGGTTGGCTGCTCGCCATCGTCGGCAAGGTCGGCGGCCGGCTGCGCCGGACGCCGCTCGGCACCAGGCGGGGCGACGGCCTGTTCGAACGCTTCCTGCTCATCTGGTTCGTCGTCGTCTTCGTCTTCTTCTCGTTTTCGGGTACGCAACTGCCGCATTACCTGCTCTACGGCTGTACGCCGGTTTTCATCCTGCTCGCTGCCTATCGGCCGGAAAACGAGCGGCGCTGGCTGGCTTACCTGCCGCTGATTCTCTTCGCGCTGGTTTTGGCGGCTCTGCCGGAAATTCTTGCCTTGGCTGCTGGCAAGGCCGGCAAGCCGTTCGAGAAAACCCTGCTCGACGGCCTGGTAGTGGCCTTTTCCGACGAAGCGCGCTGGCTGCTGCCGCTGCTGGCGGTCGTTTCCATCGGGCTGGCGCTGTGGCGCAGCCTGCCGGTATGGCAGGGCGTGGTGTTGGCCGGCTTGGTGCAGGCGTTGATGGTCACGGCCGTCATTGCCCCGCGCGCCATCGGCGTCACGCAGGGGCCGATCCGTGAGGCGGCCCGCGTCGCCCAGGAGGCTGGCGGCAATGTCGTTGCCTGGCGCATCATCATGCCCAGCTTCAGCGTCTACCGGCAGGCGGCGACACCGACGCGCGTGCCGGTCGAAGGCGAACTGGTGCTCACCCGCACCGACCGCCAGCATGAGGTGCAAGCCTTGCTGACCCCAGGGCTGCGCATGACCAATCTATACCAGAAGAGTTTCGTCACGCTGGCCCGCGTCGAGCGCGAGGAGCGGCCGTGAAGGACGACGCACTGCACGCCCGGCGTCCAGGCTTCGATGCCGGCCTGCTCGCCAGTTGCCTGCTGATGGCGATGGCGCTGGTCGGCGTCTGGTACGGCGGTAACTGGCAGGGTGGTTTCCTGGCCGGGCAGGCGGTCAGCAGCTATCTGCCGCCGGTTTTCTGGGAGTCATTGACCACGCTCGGCGATGCCCGCGTCCAGCTCGCCCTGGTGCTG
>CAMKYP010000173.1 GCA_946477505.1 uncultured Dechloromonas sp.
GCGGATTGCCTGCTGCATCTCGACGTGAACAACATCTACGTCAATAGCCGCAATTTCGGTTTCGATCCCCTGAGCTTCCTGCATGCGCTTCCGCTGGAGCGTACCTGCTACATCCATGTCGCCGGTCATTATGTCGAGGCGGACGGGTTGCTGGTCGATACGCACGGCGCCGAAGTGATCGATCCGGTATGGTCGCTGCTGGCCGAGACTTATCGGCGCATCGGCAGCGACATTCCCACCTGCCTCGAGCGCGATTTCAACATCCCTGGCCTGCCGCAACTGGCGACCGAGGTCGGCCAGATTGCCCGTCTGCAGAAGCAGGTGCGCGATGCCGAAAGGCGGGTGGCATGATGCAAGCGGATTTCCAGCAATTTCAGCGCGCCTTCGGTAGGCATCTGCGCGATCCGCATCACGTGCCGCGTCCGGCTGGAACGCCAGAGCGTCGGGTTGGCGTCTATCGTGAGCTGGTATTCAACAACCTGTGCGGTTTCGTGGATAGCTGTTTCCCAGTCTGCCGCCAATTGCTGGGCGATGCGCGCTGGCGTCGCCTGTGCCGCACCTTCCTGCGTGACTGGCCGATGCACTCGCCCTGGTTCCGCGACATTCCCCGTGAATTCGTCAGCTATCTCGGCGACTCCGGAATCAGACAACCCTTGCCCCGTTGGCTGCCCGAACTGGCGCATTACGAGTGGGCCGAACTGGCGGCGGACGTGATCGACGTGCCATGGCCGGAAGCCAACCCGGCGGGTGACCTGATGGACGCTGGCGTGGTGCTGAATCCGGTTTTGATGAATCTGGCCTATTCATGGCCAGTCCACCTGATCGGCGAGGACTATCGCCCGCGCAAGCAACAGCCGACCCATCTGCTGGTCTATCGCGACTGCGACGACACGGTGCGCTTTTCGGAGATCACGCCGCTTACCGCGCACCTGATCGATCTCCTGAGCACGCCCGAAGCGCTGACCGGCAGGCAGGCCCTGCTGCGCCTGGTCCACGAACTCAATTACCCCGATCCGCAAAAAATGCTCGATTTTGGCGCCGGCCTGTTCAACGACCTGCTGCGCCAGGGGATCATCCTGGGGAGTCAATCATGAAGCACTGCGTACTGCGAACACTCAACACCATCGATCTGCTGGGCTTGTGGATCGGGCTGCTCAGCCTGCGCATCCTCCTCGGCTGGGATTTCTTCGAATCCGGCCTGGAAAAGTTCCATGGCAGCAACTGGTTTGCTGACATTCAGGATCGCTTTCCCTTCCCATTCAACGTCATCCCGCCGGAAATCAGCTGGCAGATGGCCACCTGGTTCGAGCTGGCGGGCGGCATCGCGCTGGTTGTCGGCCTGGCCACCCGGTTTTTTTCAATCTCGCTGATCGTCCTGACCGTGGTCGCCATCGCCGCCGTACATTGGCCGGAGGCGTGGAGCAGCGTCGGCGAGCTGATGCAGGGCTATGTCTTTACCGACAACGGACAGGGAAATTTCAAGCTTCCGACGCTTTTCATTGGTATGCTGTTGCCGTTGCTGCTGCTCGGCCCCGGGAAGTTGTCGATCGATGCCTGGATTCGGCGGCGTTGCAGCGAAAAGCCCGCCAACCTCCTCAATACATCGACCTCCCTTGTCCGAAAAACCGTTAATCGATGACCAATTCGTCGCAGAGGTCCGCCGCGACATGCTGAAATTTGCCCAGTTGCAGCTCCGCGATGCAGCCCTGGCGGAGGACGCCGTACAGGAGGCGCTCGTCGCGGCCCTGGCCGGGGAGCGCAGTTTTTCTGGGCGTTCCGCCTTGAAAACATGGGTGTTCTCGATCCTGCGCAACAAGATCGTTGATTTGATCCGCGTGCAGTCGAGAACGACCAACATATCCGCGTTAGGGGAAGATGAGGCCGATATGGATGCGACCTTCGAAGAGCTGTTCAAGGACAACGCGCACTGGCGGCCGGAAGCACGCCCGTTCGGTTGGGGCGACCCGGCTGAAACGCTGCGCGAGGAGCGTTTCTGGGAGGTTTTCGAAACCTGCCTCAATCATTTGCCGGAGAAAACGGCCCGCGTTTTCATGATGCGCGAGTTCCTGGAATTCGAGACGGACGAAGTCTGCCGTGAATTGAGCCTCACCGTCAGCAATTGCAACGTGATCCTGCATCGCGCCCGCAACGGCTTGCGTCGCTGCCTGGAGGGGAGCTGGTTTGCACCTGGGGTAAGCGCATGTTGACCTGCAAGGATGCTACGCGTTTGATGTCGGAGGCGCAGGATCGCCCGCTGAGCGTGGGCGAGAAATTGCAACTCGAAGTGCATCTGGCGATGTGCCGCGGTTGCAGCAACTTCCGCGAGCAAATGAATTTTCTGCGGCTGGCCTGCCGCCGCTTCATGCAGCGGCGGAATGGCGACGACGACGGTTCGTCGCCGTCCTGACGCTGCCGGGCTGGTCAGCCCAGCGATTTCTCGATTGCTTCCAGCAGTTTCTGCGCCCGTTCGCGGTTCTTCGCGATAGCCGCGGCACGCGCATCGACGTCGGCGCTTTCGGCGCGCGATGCTTCCAGCAAGGCCTCGTGCGGCGTCATACCACCCAGCGCCGCTTCCAGCATGCGTTCGGCTTGTTGGTCGATGTCCTGCTCAGACATGCATTGCTCTCCCTGCATTTCAATGGCTCGGCTTTTTACCAGAAAAAAAGCCCTGCGGGTTAGGCAGGGCCTTTATTCCGGCTGAGGCCTGATCTTAGCGTTTGGTCATCGCGGCGATGTTGGCCTGGGTGGCGTCGGCAAACTGCTTGGCCACGGCATTCATGTTGCCAAAGGCCGAGTTGGCGGCAGCAACGGCGCTCTGGATGGCGGCAACGGCGCCTTCGGAGCCGGCCGGAGCAGACTTGGCGGCCAGGTCGACCATCTTGGTGACGGACTTCTGGAATTCGCCGAACTGGGCTTCGACCATCTTGGCCAGTTCCTGCTGGGTCTGGCTGGTGATTTCGTAGACCGACTGACCGTAGGCGACAGCCTTGTCGACGGCCGGCTGGGCCAGCGACTTCTGGGCGGCGAAGGCGGCTTGCGGGTCCTTGGCGGTGAGCACGGTCTGGACGCCGGAGGCGGTGTCTTCCAGCGCGCTGCGGGCAGTGTTCAGGTTCAGGGCGGCGATACGCTCGGCAGAGGCGAGGGCGGTATTGGCGACGGCCAGCAGGGAGTCTACGGTGGCCTTGTTGGCGGCGGCGAACTGTTCGGCATTGATGCTCATGGCGGTTCCTAGATGGGGTAATGAATGAAATCAGCGCCAGTATAGAGTACTTTCCGCATGAATTGTGCACCGCAGCAAAATTGCTTTGAAGGGGCGCTCAGGGGACGCCAATCCCGTTCGGAAGCATGGTGCGGCCAACGTGTCGATTCGCCCCTGTTTGGTGCATTGCAGCGTCATCAGGCTTTCATGAAGTGCATGGCAACATTCCGAGCGGGACAAACCACGGGTTTTCGGGATGGTTCGCCTTTTGCTTCTTACCTGCCAGTCATTCTGTCCGGAGCCGCAAGTGTCCATTCACGTCGCCCTCAATCACGTCACGCACTATTCCTACGACCGCCTAGTCAATCTGGGTCCGCAGATCATTCGCCTGCGTCCCTGCCCGCATTCCCGGACCCGCATTCTCTCCTACACCCTGAAGATCACGCCGGAAACGCACTTCATCAACTGGCAGCAGGACCCACAGGGCAATTACCTGGCCCGCCTGGTCTTCCCGGAAAAGACCCGCCAGTTCCGTTTCGAGGTCGATCTCGTGGCCGAAATGTCGGTCATCAATCCTTTTGACTTCTTTCTGGAACCGCATGCCGAAGAGTTTCCGTTCCAGTACGAAGACTGGCAGCGTCACGAACTGACCCCCTATCTGTACAAGGTGGCCGGTGGCCAGCTGTTCGACAAGTACGTGGCTGGCATTTCGCTGGAAAAGAAGCGCAGCGTCGACTTCCTGGTCGCGCTGAATGCTCGGGTGCAGCACGATATCGGCTACACCATCCGGCTGGAGCCTGGGGTGCAGACGCCCGAGGAAACCCTGACCAAGAAAACCGGCTCCTGCCGCGACTCGGCCTGGCTGCTGGTGCAGGTCCTGCGCCACCTTGGACTGGCCGCCCGCTTCGTCTCCGGCTACCTGATCCAGCTGACGCCGGACGTCAAGTCGCTTGACGGTCCGTCCGGTCCGGAAGCTGATTTCACTGACCTGCATGCCTGGGCCGAGGTCTATCTGCCGGGCGCCGGCTGGATCGGCCTCGACCCGACTTCCGGCCTGTTCGCCGGCGAAGGCCATATCCCGCTGGCCTGCACGCCGGAACCGGCCTCGGCTGCCCCAGTGACTGGTGGTATCGACGAGTGCGAAACCGAGTTCTCACACCACATGCAGGTCACCCGCGTCTGGGAAGCACCGCGCGTCACCAAGCCCTACACGGATGAACAGTGGGTCGAAATCGAAGACCTCGGCCATGCCATCGACACCAAGTTGCGGGATATGGACGTTCGCCTGACCCAGGGCGGCGAGCCGACCTTCGTGGCGAGCGACGATCCGGACGGGGCCGAGTGGAACACCGCCGCGCTCGGCCCGACCAAGCGTTTCTATGCGGCCGAACTGTTTCATCGGCTGCGTCAAAAATATGCCCCGAATGGCCTGATGCACTTTGGTCAGGGCAAGTGGTATCCCGGCGAGCAGTTGCCGCGCTGGTCGCTGAACTGCTTCTGGCGCAAGGATGGCGAGCCGATCTGGAATACGCCACCGCTTTATGCCGACGAACGGAAGGACTACGGTGCTACGGCTGAACAGGCCGGCCAGTTTCTGAAGCGTGTTGCCGAGCGTCTGGGGGTAACGGCAGAGCATGTCTTCCCGGCTTACGAGGACGTCTATTACTACATGTGGCGCGAGCGCCGCCTGCCGGGCAACGTCGATCCCTTCGACTCGCGGGTCGACGATCCGCTGGAGCGCGAGCGCCTGATGAAAGTGTTTACGCAGGGCATGACGCATACCGTCGGTCACGTGCTGCCGATCATGAAGAATGCCCATGAGCGTTGGCAGACCGGGCCGTGGTTCCTGCGTTCCGAGCGCTGTTACCTGATCCCCGGCGATTCGCCGCTCGGTTATCGTCTGCCGCTCGATTCGCAGCCGTGGGCCGCGAAAAGCGACTACCCCTACGTCAATCCGCCGGATGCCGAGATGGCACAGGTACCGCTGGCCAGCCACGCCGAGTACAGGGCGGCAGCCATGGGGCAGCGGACCGGCCAGAAAGCCGCCCGCGCCCAGCTGCGCGTGCCAGAGCCGGCCTTCGGGCAAGGCGGCCCGGATGGCAAGGGCCATGCGTGGGACAAGCCGGCCGATACCGTGCCCGGCTTCAAGGAGTCCGCCGCCTGGATTACCCGTCAGGCGATGTGCGCCGAGCCGCGCGACGGCAAGCTGTACATCTTCATGCCGCCGACCCTGAAACTGGAGGATTATCTCGAAGTCGTCGCCGCCATCGAGGCAACGGCCGAGGAAATGCAGCTGCCCGTCATCCTGGAAGGCTACGAGCCGCCGTCCGATCCGCGCCTGACGCACTTCCGCGTCACTCCGGACCCCGGCGTCATCGAGGTCAATATCCATCCGGCCAAAACCTGGGAACAACTGGTCGACCAGACCACCCACCTCTACGAATCGGCCTACTACACGCGCCTGACCACCGAGAAATTCATGATGGACGGCCGCCATACCGGCACCGGCGGCGGCAACCATTTCGTGCTCGGCGGCGCCACGCCGAACGATTCGCCCTTCCTGCGCCGGCCAGACTTGTTGCGCAGTCTGATCGCCTACTGGCACAACCATCCCAGCCTGTCCTACCTGTTCTCCGGCCTGTTCATCGGCCCGACCAGCCAGGCGCCGCGTATCGACGAGGCACGCAACGACAGCCTGTACGAGATGGAAATCGCCTTCAAGCAGATTCCGCCGGTCGGCGGCTACATCCCGCCCTGGCTGGTCGACCGCCTGCTGCGCAACCTGTTGATCGACGTGACCGGCAATACCCATCGCGCCGAGTTCTGCATCGACAAGCTGTATTCGCCGGACGGCCCGACCGGTCGCCTCGGCTTGCTCGAACTGCGCGCCTTCGAAATGCCGCCGCATGCGCGCATGTCGCTCGCTCAACAACTGCTGCTACGCGCCCTGATCGCTCGCTTCTGGGACGAGCCGTACGCGCCGCAACGCCTGGCCCGCTGGGGGACGGAACTGCACGACCGCTTCATGCTGCCGCACTTCGTCGCCCAGGACTTTGCCGACGTGATGGCGGAAATGCAGCAGGCCGGCTTCGCCTTCAAGCAGGAATGGTTCGCCCCGCATTTCGAGTTCCGTTTCCCGAAATATGGCGATTTCGCCGTCAAGGGCATCGCCTTCGAACTGCGCCACGCCCTCGAGCCCTGGCATGTCATGGGCGAGGAGGGGGGCGTCGGCGGTACCGTCCGCTACGTCGATTCCTCGGTCGAGCGCGTCCAGGTCAAGGTCAAGGGCATGGCGCCCGATCGTTACGTACTGACCTGCAATGGCGAACCGGTGCCGCTCACAGCGACCGGCATCAACGGCGAGTTCGTCGCCGGCGTGCGCTACCGGGCCTGGCAGCCGGCTTCGTGCCTGCATCCGACCATCGGCGTCCATGCGCCGCTGGTGTTCGATATCGTCGATACCTGGATGCAGCGCTCTCTGGGCGGCTGCCAGTACCATGTTGCCCATCCGGGCGGCCGCAATTTCGACGTCCTGCCGGTCAATGCTTACGAGGCTGAAAGCCGCCGCCTGGCGCGCTTCTTCCGCTTCGGGCATACGCCGGGGAAGGTCGTTGCCAAGCCGCTGGAAATCAGCGCCGAGCACCCGTTTACGCTAGACTTGCGGCGTTTTTGACCCAGAATAAACGCGCCAGGCGCACGGTCAGGCCGGAGGAGCGATCTTCCCGGACCGCTTGCGCCGGATAAGGCTCAATGGCCCGCACGCTCCTCGCCATCTATCCCCAAAGTACCCGCCGTTACGACGAAATGTTGTCGGCGGACGGTAGCGTGCGCCCGCATTGGCGGCAATTTTTCGGCCAGCTCGATTCGGTGGCGCCGGAAGAAATGCGCCAGCGCCTGGAGTTTGTCGACCGCCGCATCCTCGAAAATGGCGTCACCTACAACATCTATGCCGCCCCGGACGGAGCCGACCGGCCGTGGGCGCTCGACCCGCTGCCGCTGATCATTCCCCCGGAGGAGTGGGCCGAGGTGTCGGCCGCCGTGGCGCAGCGCGCGGCGTTGCTCAACGCCATCCTGTCCGACCTCTACGGCGCGCAGACCCTGCTCGCCGAGGGCTTGCTGCCACCGGCCCTGGTCTACGGCCAGCACGGTTACCTGTGGCCCTGTCACGGCATCAAGCCGCCAGGCGGCGTCTGGCTGCACAATTACGCCGTCGATCTGGCCCGCTCGCCCAACGGCCGCTGGTGGGTCATCGCCGATCGCACGCAGGCTCCCTCGGGAGCCGGTTATGCGTTGGAAAACCGCCTGATCGTGTCGCGCGTCTTCCCCGAAATGTTTCGCGACCTGCGCGTTCAGCACGTCGCCGGTTTCTTCCGCGACCAGCAGGAGGGCCTGACCGCGCTGGCCCCGGTGGAAGGCGACGAGCAGCCGCATATCGTGCTGCTGACGCCGGGGCCGTACAACGAAACCTATTTCGAACACGCCTATTTGGCACGCTACCTCGGCTACCCGCTGGTCGAGGGGCAGGATCTGACGGTGCGCGGCGACACCGTCTACCTGAAGACCCTGCGCGGCCTGAAGCGTGTGCACGTGATCCTGCGCCGGCAGGACGACAGTTATTGCGATCCGCTCGAACTGCGCGGCGAATCGGCGCTCGGCATTCCCGGCCTGCTCAACGTGGCGCGGGCGGGGCGGGTGGTCATCGCCAATGCGCTGGGCAGCGGCCTGCTCGGTTCCGGTGCCCTGATGGGCTT